>NZ_JAVFVX010000006.1:114984-156607 GCF_033441795.1 Streptomyces sp. ADMS
CGACAACAACGACGGGGGCCATCAGAACGGCGGCAACTGGAACCAGGGGAACAACAGCAACAACTGGGGCCAGCACAACAACACCAGCCCCAAGGTCGGGCCCTACCAGGGGATCGTCACCGCCAACGGCGGACTGCGGCTGCGCAGCGCGCCGAACCGCGGCAGCGCGATCATCCGGGTCGTCCCGAAGGGCACGATCGTCAACATCTTCTGCAAGGTCGGCGGCGAGAACGTCGACGGCAACTCGCTCTGGTACCTCCTCACGGACGGCACCTGGGCCTGGGGTGCCGCCCGCTACATCGACAACATCGGCGCCGCGCCGCGCTTCTGCTGACCCGGCACACAGAGGTCACAGGTCACATCGCATAAAATTTCATGAAGTTTGGGTAGGTTCCGGACATGACGAAGCCCGGAACCACCGTGGCGGCGGAGTACGAGGAATCCCCGAAGCCCTGGCTCTCGGAGCCCGCCGATCCCTCCGCTCCCGCCCCACGCGTCCCCAGGCGCCGTGGCGTCGAGCTCGCCCTGATCGTCGTCGCCGTCCTCCTCTCCGTGTACGGCTACTGCGATGTGGGCCTCGCGAAGAACGGCACCGTCCCGCCCGGCGCCGCCGGCTACGGCGCCGGGCTCGGCGTACTCGCGCTCCTCGCCCATCTCGCGGTGCGCCGGCGCGCACCCTGCGCCGACCCGCTCCTGCTCCCCATCGGCGTGCTGCTCAACGGCCTCGGCCTGGTGCTCATCTACCGGCTCGACCTGGAGACGCCGGGGCACCGGGCCGCCCCCGCCCAGCTCGTCTGGTCCACGGTCGGCGTGACGCTGTTCATCGTGGTCGTCGTCCTGCTGCGCGACCACCGTGTCCTCCAGCGCTACGCGTACGTCTGTGTGGCCGCCGCCCTCGTCCTGCTCATCCTCCCGATCTTCTTCCCGTCGGTGAACGGGGCCCGCATCTGGATCCGGATCGCCGGATTCTCCTTCCAGCCGGGCGAGTTCGCGAAGGTGCTGCTCGCGGTCTTCTTCGCCGCGTACCTCGCCGCCAACCGGGGCGCGCTCGCGTACACCGGCCGCCAGATCTGGCGGCTGAGCCGTCTCCAGCTCCCCACCGGGCGCGTCCTCGGCCCGATCGTCGCGATCTGGCTGATCAGCGTCGTCGTACTGATCCTGGAGCGCGACCTGGGCACCTCGCTCCTCTTCTTCGGCCTCTTCGTGGTCCTCCTGTACGTCGCCACGGGCCGCACCGGCTGGATCGCGGTCGGCCTGCTGCTGGCCGCGCTGGGCGCCTTCGCCGTCGGCAGCCTCGAACCGCACGTGCACAGCCGCGTCGAGGACTGGCTGCACCCCTTCGCGACGATCGAGGCCGGCGAGGGCCCCAACCAGCTCTCCCAGTCGCTGTTCGCGTTCGCGGCGGGCGGCATCCTCGGCACCGGTCTGGGCCTGGGCCACTCGATCCTGATCGGCTTCGCGGCCAAGTCGGACTTCATCCTGGCGACGGCGGGCGAGGAACTGGGCCTGGCCGGCCTCTCCGCGATCGTCATCCTGTACGCCCTGCTGGTGGAGCGCGGCTACCGGGCCGGCCTCTCGCTGCGCGACCCCTTCGGCCGCCTGCTCGCCGTCGGCCTCGCCTCGATCGTGGCGCTCCAGGTGTTCGTCATCGCGGGCGGGGTGTCGGGCCTCATCCCGCTCACCGGTATGGCGATGCCGTTCCTGGCCCAGGGAGGCTCGTCCGTCGTCACCAACTGGGTCATCGTGGCGCTGCTGATCCGGATCAGCGACTCGGCCCGCCGCCAGTACACGCACGACGACGGGCAGCCCACCCCATGACGAGACAACCGGAACGGGCCAGAAAACCACGGCAGATGACGCGCTGCATCAAGCACGCAGCCCTCTTCTGCGCCCTGCTGCTCCTCGCCCTCCTCGTCAACATCACCCGCGTCCAGGTCGTCCAGGCCGAGCGCTACGACGACAACCCGGCCAACCGCCGCCAGGTGATCGCCCGTTTCGGCCAGCCGCGCGGCGCCATCCTGGTCGGTGACCGGCCGGTCACCGGGTCCACGGACACAGGGGAGCAGCTCCGCTACGAACGGACGTACAAGAACGGCCCGCTGTACGCCCCCGTCACCGGCTTCGCCTCGCAGGTGTACGGCACGACGTTCCTGGAGCACGCGGAGGACGGCATCCTGTCGGGTACCGATCCGCTGCTCTCACCGTTCCCCCCGTGGAACGACGTGACGCGCGCGCAGAATCCCGGCGGTGCGGTGGTGACCACCATCAACCCGGCTGCCCAGCAGGCCGCTTACGGTGGTCTCGGCGGGCGCAAGGGCGCGGTGGCAGCCGTGGAGCCGTCGACCGGGCGCATCCTCGCCCTGGTCTCGGCACCGTCGTACGATCCCGCCGCCCTGTCCGGCAACGGGCGTTCCGTGGAACGGAGTTGGCGGCAGCTGAACGGCGATCCGGACAAGCCGATGCTCAACCGGGCGGTGCGGCAGACGTATCCGCCGGGTTCGACGTTCAAGGTGGTCACGGCGGCGGCCGCCCTCGACGCGGGGGTGGTCACCGATCTGGACGAGCCGACCCGGTCCCCCGACCCGTACCGTCTCCCCGGTACGTCCACGGTGCTGACGAACGAGGGCGACGGGTGTGCGGACGTCTCGCTGCGGGCCGCGTTCACCTGGTCGTGCAACACGGTCTTCGCCAAGCTGGGGGTGGACCTGGGCGTCGCCGACCTGGCGGCCACGGCGGACGGCTTCGGCTTCAACGGCGCGGGCCTGCACATCCCCTTCTCGGTCGCGCCGAGCACCTTCGACACACGCGTCGACAAGGCTCAGCTGGCGCTGTCCGCGATCGGCCAGTACAACACGCGGGCCACGCCGTTGCAGATGGCGATGGTCGCGGCGGCCGTCGCCAACGGCGGCCAGGTACCTTCCCCTTACCTGGTGGAGCGGACAACCAACGTGCACGGCACGACAGTTGCCACCTCGGGGGTACGGCCCCGGCATCGGGCGATGCAGCCGTCGACCGCTGTACGGATGCGCGAGCTGATGCGGGACGTCGTGGAGCGGGGCACCGGCGGGAACGCGGCGATCCCGGGCGCCACGGTCGGCGGGAAGACCGGCACCGCCCAGCACGGCATCGGCAACTCCGGTACGCCGTACGCCTGGTTCGTCTCCTGGGCGCAGGGCGAACGGGACGTCGAACCGACGGTGGCCGTGGCGGTGGTGGTCGAGGACGCCTCCGCCGACCGGACGGACATCAGCGGGGGCGGGGTGGCGGCGCCGATCGCGCGGGCGGTGATGAAGGCGGTGCTCAGCAGATGAGAAAAGGGGGTGCGGGGGCCGGACCCCCGACCTACCGTGCGGCCATGACGCCATCATCCGCAGCCGCGTACGAACTCGCCCAGGTCAATATCGGTCGCCTCGCAGCCCCTCTGGATTCACTTCGGCTGAAGCCGTTCGCCGACGGACTGGACCCGGTCAACGCCGTCGCCGACGCCTCGGACGGATTCGTCTGGAGGCTGCAGGGAGAGGCGGGCGACGCGACGGACATCCGCTTCTTCGGCGACGAGTGGATCCTGGTCAACATGTCGGTGTGGCGGGACACCAACGCCCTCACGGCGTTCATGTACCAGGGGCAGCACCGGGAGTTGCTGGCGCGTCGCCGGGAGTTCTTCGAGCGGCTGGAAGAGGCGGTCACGACCCTGTGGTGGGTGCCGGCGGGACACCGGCCGACGGTGGAGGAGGCGGAGACCCGCCTCCTCCATCTGCGTGCGCACGGACCGACGGAGTACGCGTTCACCCTGCGTACGCCGTTCCCGCCCGGCCCCGCGAACCCCGTGCCGAACCCCGTGCCGAACCCCGTGCCGAACCCCGTGCCGAACGTCGTACCGAACCCCGTACCGGGCCCGGTGACGGAGTCGGTCAGCCGATCGGCTTCCTGATCTCGCCGCGGATCTTGACGGCGGTCTCGGCTGCCGCCGCCAGATCCACCTCCGCGGGCTTCTTCGTGACGGAGTCGGCGGTGATCTCGGCGACCGAGGCCCCGGTGTTGCCGTCCACCCAGCCGCAGACGGGAATGGTGATCTCCGTACCGAGCTGGGTCTGGACGAGCACCTCGCAGGTGACGGTGACGTCGGAACCGGCCGGCTTGAAGTCCTTGGGCTTCACGGCGACCTCGGCCCCGTCGCCGCCGGCCGTGCCCTCCATCATGTTGTCGCGGGCGAGGTCGGTGTTCTTGAACCGTCCGTACATTCCGGAGATCACCAGCGTGCCCTGCGCCTGGTCGCCGCCGAGGCTGTACTGACCGACCACGGCCTTGGTGTCCCGGGCGTCCCAGGCACCGTCGGCCTCCTTCTCGATGGCCTGCCCCTCGGAGCCGGAGAGGTCACCGGCGAGCTCGTACTTCTCGTCGAGCACCTTCTGCGGCAGCGTCAGTTCGTACTCGGCATCGGGAAAGCCACTGTCGGACTCCGTCCCGATCCAGTAGAGCGCGGCCACACCCGCCACGGCCAGCACGACGACACCACCGACGATGCCGAGGACCAGCCCGAGGCGGCTCTTCCTGGGCGGCGGCGCCATCGGCGCACCCCAGGGGGCGGGGGCGGGCGCGCCATAGGGCTGCCCGTAGGGGAATTGGGGCGGCTGCTGCCCGTAGGGGCTCTGGTCGTGCGGGCCCGGGGACTGGTACGGCCCCGGAGGCGGACCCTGATACGGCGGCGGCGGGGACGGCTGCCGGCCGTAGGGCCCCGGAACCTGGGGCGGGCCGTCGGGGTTGTCGGGCGGCTGGGGCGGCGGAGTCGTGGACACGCCAGCACGCTACTGCACTTGGGTGACTTCGTAAGCCCCGCATAAGGCCACGCTCGGGGCTACGCGTAGCTCCCAGGGGATTGACCGACTTGCTGACAAGCGGTCTCATAAGAGTGTGACGACAGTGACGGAAGCCGAGATACTCCGCGACGCACTCGGAGCGCTCAAGGACCGGGAACAAGTGGCCGAACGGCTGCTCGACGCGTCCGCCAAGCACTCCTTCGACCCGGACAAGGAACTGGACTGGGACGCACCCTTCGAGGACGGCAAGTGGTTCTGGCCGCCCGAGCTGGTGTCCCTTTACGGCACGCCCATGTGGAAGCGGATGAGCGAGGAGCAGCGCATCCTGCTCTCCCGGCACGAGGCGGCGGCGCTCGCCTCGCTCGGCATCTGGTTCGAGATCATCCTGATGCAGCTCCTCGTACGACACATCTACGACAAGGCGGCGACGAGCGCGCACGTCCGCTACGCCCTGACGGAGATCGAGGACGAGTGCCGCCACTCGAAGATGTTCGCCCGGCTGATCAGCCGTAGCGGCACCCCGTACTACCCGGTCAGCCGACTGCACCAGAACCTGGGCCGGTTCTTCAAGACGGTGTCCACCACCCCCGGTTCCTTCACCGCGACCCTGCTCGGCGAGGAGGTCCTCGACTGGATGCAGCGCCTGACGTTCCCGGACGAGCGCGTCCAGCCGCTGATCCGGGGCGTGACGAGAATCCATGTGGTGGAGGAGGCCCGCCACGTCCGCTACGCCCGCGAGGAACTCCGCCGCCAGATGGTGACGGCCCCGAGGTGGTCCCAGGAGTTCACCCGTGTCTCGTCCGGTGAGTTCGCCCGCGTGTTCTCGGTGGCCTTCGTCAACCCGGACGTCTACGCGAACGTCGGCCTGAACACGGCGGAGGCGGTGGCACAGGTGAGGGCCAGCGGGCACAGAAGGGATGTGATGCAGACGGGGGCACGGCGTCTTACGGACTTCCTGGACGACATCGGGGTGTTGCGGGGGGTGGGGCGGAGGTTGTGGAGGTCGTCGGGGTTGCTGGCGTAGCCGTCGGGACGGGGGGGCTCCTTTCCCGGGTGCTGAGCGGGCGGCCACTTCTGGCGTTGGTCCCGGCAATCTCGGCCCGTCGGGGGTCTGGTTGCCCCTCCGGGGAGCTTGAGGACGAAGCCGTTCAGGCCGAAGCGGGGGTCTGAGGCGGCAGCCCCCAGCGAGGACCGCACCGGCACAGGGCGCCCCATCTCACCTGCGGCACCCGATTACGCTGCCCCCATGACCCCCACCCCCGCATACCGACGACTCGGCGTCGAGGAACGGAGACACCAACTGCTGGAAGCCGCCCTCACCCTCTTCGCCCACCGCCCCCCGGAGGACGTCTCCCTGGACGACGTGGCCGAGGCGGCCGGGGTCTCCCGCCCCCTCGTGTACCGGTACTTCCCCGGCGGCAAGCAGCAGCTGTACGAGGCCGCGCTGCGCTCCGCCGCCGAGGAACTCGAACTCTGCTTCGACGAACCCCCTGAGGGCCCGCTCCCCCAGCGTCTCTCCCGCGCCCTCGACCGCTACCTCACCTTCGTCGACGAGCACGACGCCGGATTCAGCGCCCTCCTCCAGGGCGGCAGCGTCGTCGAGACGTCCCGTACGACGGCGACAGTGGACCGGGTCCGCCGTACCGCCGCCGAGCACATCCTCAGCCATCTCGGGGTCGCGGAACCCGGCCCCCGGCTGCGGATGACCGTACGGATGTGGATCACCGCGGTCGAGGCGGCCTCGCTGATCTGGCTGGACGAGGAGAAGGAGCCGCCGGTCGGGGAGCTGCGGGACTGGCTGGTGGAACAGTTCACGGCGGTGCTCACGGTGACCGCCGGCCGCGACCCGCAGACCGCGGCGGTGGTGCGCGACGCGCTGGGCACGCACACCTGACCCCGGCCCCGCTCCCCCGATACCGGAAACTGGTCCCGTGAAGAGCCAAGACACCGCCTTCGAGGGCGGCCCCCTGGACGGCCGTGTGCTGCCCATCCTGCTCGGGCCGACCGGGCACCCGCCCAAGACGTACAAGGTCCCGGTGCCGGACGCGGCAGGCGGCCCGCCTACCGTGCTGGTCTACCGGCGCGTGCCCAGTGGCCGGCCGGGAAAGCTCGGCCTGCACCCTGGCTGGAAGTACACGTACGACCCCGAGGGCGACAGGGCCGGCGAGGGTGGGCTGCGCTGGCCGTGGTCCAAACCGGCCACGGCACCAGGCGCCACGCCGCAGGGCAAGCCGGACGACACCGACGGGTGACGGGGTTGGGCCGAACCGCGCACGCTCGCCGCGCGGACCTCGCCCCCGCGTCACAAGCTCGCGGTGCGGAGTGGAAGGGCTGCTCCGCACCGGAGGTGATGACGTGTCAGGAAGGCTTCTGCGTCTGGTCTGCACGGCGGCGATGGCGGCCGGCACACTCCTCGCACCCGTCCCCGCACTGGCCGTACCGGACCCGAGCCCCTCGGCAACCCAGTCCTCCGGCGAGCCCTCCACGGAGGAAGAGCCGTCCGTCGCAGCTCTCCTGACGGAGCTTCAGCAGCTGTACCGCGAGGCCGAGCAGGCCACCGAGACCTACGACGCCACCGCCGAACGGCTGAAGCGGCAGCGCGCCGAGGTACGACGCCTGGACAGCCGGCTGGTGCGCGCCCGGCTCTCCCTGCACGAGCGGCGCGGCGCCCTCGGCCGGCTCGCCCGGCAGCAGTACCAGAGCAGCACCGACATCTCCCCGTACGTACAGCTGCTGCTGGCCCGCGATCCGCAGCACGCGCTCGAACAGGGGCATGTGATCCGGCAGTTGGCCCTGGAGCGGTCCGAAACGGTGGACCGCCTGGCCGGCGGCGAGCGGCGCACCGGCGGTCTCGCACGCGCGGCCCGTGCCGCCCTGGACGAGCAACTCACCCTCGCCGAAAGGCAGAAGCGGGACCGGGACGACGTACGGGAGCGGCTCAGGGAGGTCGAGGAGCTGCTCGCCTCACTGAGCACCGAACAACTCGCCGAGCTGGCCGAGCTGGAGCGCGGCGAAGTGACCGCGGAACAGCGGGAGTTCGTCGCCTCCGGCGCCCTCAGCGCCCACCGGACGCCGTCCGAGGAGGGTGAGCGGGCGGTGCGTCAGGCCGTGGCTCAGCTCGGGAAGCCGTACGAGTGGGGTGCCGAGGGGCCGGCGTCGTTCGACTGTTCGGGGCTGACCTCGCAGGCCTGGGAGGCGGCGGGCCGGCCCATCCCCCGGACCAGCCAGGAGCAGTGGGCGCGGCTGCCGCACATCCCGCTGGCCGAGCTGCGCCCCGGTGACCTGGTGGTCTACTTCCCCGAGGCGACACATGTCGCCCTGTATCTCGGGGACGGGATGGTCGTACAGGCGCCGCGGCCGGGCGCGAAGGTGAAGGTGTCTCCGCTCGCGGCCAACCCGGTGCTGGGCGCGGTACGGCCGGACCCGGACGGGGAGCCCCTGCGGCGGTACACGCCGCCGAAGCTCCCCGCCGACGCCACGGCGGGCTCGGACGAGGGCTACGCCCTCGCCACGGAGCCCGCAGAGCCCGCAGAGCCCGCAGAGCCGGGTGACTACGCGCCGGTCACCGAACCCAGGTAAGCGGCCGTCTTCTCGGGCTCGTAGAAGAAGTCCTCGAAGTCCGACGGGTCGTTGAAGGCGTTGGCGAAGCGGTCGGCGACCGGGGGCAACTGGCCTGCCGCGCCAAGGAGGTTGATGATGTGTTCCGGCGGCGGGCCGAGCATCGCGTTGGTCCACTTGGTGACGTGCTGGGCGGTGTCCCAGTAGCGGTCGAAGGTCGCCCGCATCCAGGTCTCGTCGAACTCCTTCTCACCCTGTTCGAGGATCGAGGCGAGATACGAAGCCGCGCATTTCGAGGCCGAGTTGGAGCCCTGACCGGTGATCGGGTCGTTCGCCACGACCACGTCGGCCACGCCGAGGACCAGGCCGCCGCCGGGGAGGCGGCCGACCGGGTTACGGACGGTGGGGGCGTAGCGGCCGGCCAAGGTGCCGCCCGCGTCGGTGAGTTCGGCCTTGGTGGCCCGCGCGTACTCCCACGGCGTGAACCGCTCCATGAGTTCCAGGGTCAGGGAGAGGTGTTCCGCCGGGTCGCGGACGCCGTTGAAGACGTCCAGCGGGCCGCCGGGTATGCCCTCCCAGAACAGAATGTCGGCGCGGCCCGAGGTGGTGAACGTCGGCATCACGAACAGCTCGCCGACGCCCGGGACCAGGTTGCAGCGGACCGCGTCCATGTCCGGGTGCTCGGGGCGCGGGCCCAGGCCGTGGACGTAGGCGACGGCCAGCGCGCGCTGCGGCTCGCGGTACGGGGAGCGCTCGGGGTCGCGGGCGAACATCGACACCAGTTCGCCCTTGCCTGCGGCGACCAGGACGAGATCGTACGTACGGGAGAAGTAGTCGAGGTCGCCGACCGCCGCGCCGTGGATGACCAGTTGGCCGCCGCGCTGGGCGAACGTCTCCATCCAGCCGGCCATCTTCACCCGCTGGTCGACCGACTGGGCGTGGCCGTCGAGCTTGCCGACCCAGTCGATCGCGCGCTGGGTCGGGCCCGGGTCGTGCGAACCGGGTGCGGCGACCGAGACACCGAGTCCTTCGATCTTCGGGGCCTGGGACTCCCAGAAGTTCAGCTGGAGATCGCGCTCGTGCTGGAGGGCGGTGTGGAACATGCACTGCGTGGACATGACCCGGCCGGACCGGATCTCGTCCGAGGTCCGGTTGGACATCAGGGTGACCTCGTACCCGTGCGACTGGAGTCCGAGGGCTATCTGGAGTCCGGCCTGACCGGCTCCGACGACGAGTATCTTCCGCATACGGTCTGGTCTCCCCTTGTCGCAGTTACTCGGGACTGACGTCCAGCGCGTGGCCCACCAGGGCGAGCAGGGTCTCGATCACCGGGATACGGCGACGCGCATCCATGATCATGACAGGTATGTGCGCGGGCACCGTGAGCGCCTCCCGCACGTCCTCCGCCTCGAACTCGGCGCTGCCGTCGAAGTGGTTGACGGCCACGACGTACGGCAGCCCGCAGCTCTCGAAGTAGTCGAGCGCCGGGAAGCACTCCTTCAGCCGCCGGGTGTCGGCCAGCACAACCGCGCCTATCGCACCGCGCACCAGGTCGTCCCACATGAACCAGAACCGCTGCTGGCCCGGCGTACCGAAGAGGTAGAGCACCAGGTCGTCGTCGAGCGTGACGCGGCCGTAGTCCATGGCCACGGTGGTCGTGCGCTTTTCCGGGGTCTCGGTGAGGTCGTCGGTGCCCTCGCTCGCCTCGGTCATCAGCGCCTCCGTCTGGAGGGGCTCGATCTCCGAGATCGTGCCGACCATGGTGGTCTTGCCGACGCCGAAACCGCCCGCGATCACGATCTTCGTGGCGATCGGCGCCCGGGTGCGGTCCTCCTGCCACGGTCGCAACTCCTCTTTCTCCGCCGGAAGTCGGCCTTCCGGCTGGATGTGAAGGAGGGGGGAGACACCACGGGCGACGTCAGAGACGACGGAGTCCACTCAGCACCCTTTCCAGCAGCGCGCGGTCCGGCTGCCCCTGCCCGTGACCGGTTCCGTACACACGGATCTTTCCCTGGTCCGCGAGATCGCTGAGGAGCACGCGGACCACACCCAGCGGCATCTTCAGCAGCGCGGCGATCTCGGCCACCGTACGCATCCGGCGGCACAGTTCGACGATGGCCCGCAGCTCCGGCATGACCCGGGTGCTGAGGGAACCATTCTCCAGCTCCTTGCGCTCCTCGGCCGCTTCGATCGCGGCGACGAACGTCTCGACGAGAAGTACGTGTCCGAAGCGGGTCCGGCCCCCGGTCAGCGAGTACGGGCGTACCCGGGCCGGTTTGCGGTCGCCGCCACGGACGGGAAGCCTGGGCGCGTCGGGCGTACTCACTTGGTGCCCCCCGCCGACCGGTCCCGCACGGACCGGACCGCCATCGGACCGACCGTCACCGGCTCGTTGTCCGGCGCCCCGCGTTCGATCGACTCCCGTAGCTCACTGCGGAGTTCGGGGGTCAGGACATGGCCTGCGCGCCCCACGAAGAGCGCCATGTGGTACGCCACCACACTCATGTCGCAGTCCGGGGAGCCGTGCACACCGAGCAGCGAGCCGTCGCTGATCGACATCACGAAGAGGGTGCCGTCCTCCATCGCGACCATGGTCTGCTTGACGGCGCCGTAGTCCATCAGCTTGGCGGCACCGATGGTGAGGCTGCCGATGCCGGAGACGATGGTGGCGAGGTCGGCGGCGGAGCCCTTGGGGCCGGTCGGCTGGTCGGGCCGGCGCCGCGCGTTCCTGTCTGGGTCGGACGAGAGCAAGAGCAGCCCGTCCGAGGAGACCACCGCGACCGACGTCAGTCCCGGCACCTCCTCGACGAGATTGGTCAGCAGCCAGTGCAGGTTGCGGGCTTCACTACTCAGGCCGAAGGTACTGGGCGCGGTCAACTGCTTGCCTCCTCGACTGTTCCCCCCGTGGCTTCTTCGGCGCGTGCCGGCTCTGCCGTACGCGCCGTCTGTCCCGTCCGCTCCGCGATCTCCGCCTCCACGTCACGGCGTCCGTCGACCGCACCCCGGTGGAACCCGCCGAGACGGCGGCGCAGGGCCTCGGCGTCGACGGATCCGATCCGCGGCTTCACCGGCGCGGCGGGCTCGGTGATCTTCGGGGTCCGCTTGGGCAGCCCCTTGTCGGTGACCGTTTCCTCCTCGTCGAGGTCGCGGTCGGCGACGCGATCGGGGACTCGCTCATGCGTGTCGGGGCCGATGGCGTAGGGGTCCGGGGCGGCGGTTTCACTCGCGGTCGCGGTCGCGGGCAGTACGTCGGTGTCGGGAGCCGTGGGGACGGCCGGCTCGGCGATGTCCTCGGCCGGGGGTCCCGGCACGAGCAGTTCCATGGTGATCTCGGACGCGGGAAGGGGCTCGGGGCCGGGCTCCGGCGCATCCGTTTCCGCCTCGGAGTCGGCCTCCGCGTTCCGTACGGCCCGCTCCGCCAGAGCGATCATCGGGTCCGGTCCGCCGACCGGGATCGGGGCGACGGACGGGGTCGGGGCGACGGACGGCACCTCACCCGGCTCCTCACCCGGCTCCTCGGCCTCCGAACGCCCTTGCAGCACATTGGAGTTGACCTCGGCGTCGGCGCCCGGGAAGGACAGCACCGGGGTGCCGCCGAGCGTCGGGACGGCCGACGGTGACACGACGTCTCCGGGGGCCGGGGCGAGCAGCGCCTTCGGCAGTACGACGACCGCCGCGACACCGCCCTGCTTCTGCTCCCGCAACTGCACGCGCACACCGTGCCGATGGGCGAGCCGCGCGACGACGTACAGCCCGAGCCCGATCCCGTCGCCGTCCTCCTCCTCGGCGCCGGCGCGCGTGTCGTACGGGGCGTCCGGATCGAGGTCGGCGAGGCGGGAGTTGAGACGGACGAGGCGGTCGGCGGTCATGCCGATGCCCTCGTCCTGGACGGAGAGCATGATCTCGCCGCTCTCCAGGAGCCAGCCGGAGATCTCCACCGGGAGGTCGGGCGGGGTGAACGAGGTGGCGTTCTCCAGGAGTTCGGCCAGCAGATGGCTGACGTCGTCGGCGGCGAACCCGGCGAGATGCGCGTGCGGAGGCAGCGCGGCGATGCGCACCCGCTCGTACCGCTCGATCTCGCTCACGGCGGCCCGGACGACGTCGACGAGCGGGACCGGGCCCGCGTGCTGGTGGCCGTGTTCGGCGCCGGCGAGGACGAGGAGGTTCTCACTGTGCCGGCGCATGACGGTGGCGAAGTGGTCGAGCTTGAAGAGGGTGGCGAGCCGGTCCGGGTCCTGCTCGCGCTCCTCCAGGCCCTCGATGACGGCGAGTTGACGCTCGACAAGCCCGAGGGTGCGCAGCGCGAGGTTCACGAAGGTGCCGTGGATGCTGTCCCGGGTGCGCGCCAACTGGGCGGCGGCATCGGCGAGTTCGGTGCGCAGTTCCTCGCGGGCGTCGGCCATCTTCTGCCGCTGGCCGACCAGGTGTTTGCGGTCGGACTCCAGGGTGGCGATACGCTCGTGGACGGCGAGGGCGCGTGCGTGCAGGGTGTTGACGGAGCGGACGACCTGGGCGAACTCGTCGTTGCGGCCGGTGAACCTGACCGGTTCCTCGGCGAGCGGATCGGCGGCCTCGGCCAGCCGGGCGGTGCCCCGGCGGAGCACGGAGAGCGGGCGCGTGAGGGTGCGGGCCATGGCTGTGGCGATACCCGCGGCGATCAGGAGGAGGGCGCCGAGGGCGGCGATCCGGATCTCCAGCTCGGTGACGTCGTCGTCGCGGAGCTTGATGAGGGCCTTGGTGCGACGGTCGTAGAGGGAGGACTCGACGCCGCGCATCAGCTCGACGCGGGCGGAGAGGGCCGCGTCCACACCGCTGAGGCTGGTGGCGAGCTCACTCGTGGACAGCGTGGGCTGGTCGGTGAGCGAGGCGAGGTACTTGTCGGCGGTGTCGACCTCGGGTCCGGTGACCGTGGAGTCGTAGCTGCCGACGGCTGCCTCCGGGGCCGTCTCGCGGAAGTCGGTGATCGCCGCGTCCGAGCGCAGGCGGGCCTGCTGTGCGGCGGCGGTGAGCTCGCCCCGCTGCCTGGTGTTCGCCGGCGAGGTGACGGTCTCCTCGGACGACAGCCCGGTGACCGGGTCGTACACGGTCTCGGTGGACGTCGGCACGCTGAGCGCGGCGAGGAGAAGGCCCCGGGCTGCGGCGGCCTGCTGGACGGCGGAGTCGAGCTCGGCGAGGGCGTAGGCGCCGGCGCCTGCCCGGGGCGGTTGCTGCTCGGCCAGTTGCTCGGCGAGGCGGTGCAGCCCGGCGATGGCGGCGGAGTACGTCTCATGCGCCTGGAGAGCGGTGCTCTTCCCGGTGAGCGCCGCTCTGCGCAGCGCCGCGATCCCGTCGAGGTCCTCACGGAGCGCGGCCGGAATGTCGGGGTTCGCGCTCAGATCGCCGACCTGACGGTCGACGCGGGCGCCGCGCTGGTCTGAGGGCGCCTTCGACTCGGCGCGGCCGGCGGCGATGTAGACGGTGACCTCGTCGCGTTCGTCGGCGAGCGAGTGGGCGAGGGTCAGGGCGTCCTGGGTCTGCGCCGCGAGCGTCACCAGATCCTGGGAGTCGTGGAGCTGGGAGGAGGAGGCGACGACGGAGGGGGCTCCGGCCCCGGCGATCGCGGCGGCCACGACGGCGACGGCCACGATGAGCCGGTTGCGGACGTGTCCGGGGCGTCCCCTGCCCGCGGGATCGGTCGGGGCGTCACCGGTGGCGCTCCCCGCGGGAGCTGTCTGCCTGCCTGTGCGCCGAGGCCGCGTCTTCTGCACCGGTGCTCGCATTCCTGACTCGTGTGCCCATGGGCCCGGGTGACGATGCGTCCGCACCCGGATGACGATTCGTCAACTGGATGGCCGCCCGGATGGTTCTGGCCTGCCGCTCACCCGGTACGGTTCCGGTTCTCCGGCACGGTCCGGCTCCCGACCCTCCCATGCCTGTGGGCATGGAGCGCGCGTCACCTGACCCGCCACTCAAAGGAGTGAACATCAAGGAGTCAACATCGGCGGGGAGTTGGCGGCAAGTTCCTCTGGCCTGTGCCGCCACCGCCCCCGGCGGACCGGTTGGACGTGGGCGGCGGGCTTTGACATTATCTGCCGCGACGTCTGCACGGAGTAGCCCATTCCCTCCCAAACCAGGTGTCTGACCAGCGGCTACACGCTGTTTCCACAACTGTTGCCAGCCTGTCGAGAAGCTTGTGAAGGGCTCGTGCAGACTGGCCGGATGCGCACTGAACTCGTCACGGAGCCCGGCGATCCGGCCCGCCCCAATGAGGACTTCGCAGCGATCGCACTTCCCGCCTCCGGACAGGGCGGTTCGCTCGTCCTCCTGGACGGGGTCACTCCCCCCAGGACCGGAACCGGTTGTCTGCATTCCGTCCCCTGGTACACGGCCCGGCTCGGCGGCGCACTGACCGAACTGTCGGTTTCACAACGGGATATGCCGCTCACCGAGGTACTGGCGGCCGCAATCTCTCGTACTGCCGAGGCCCACGCGCATACCTGTGACCTTTCTCACCCCCGTACACCCCAGGCGACGGTGATTCTCGCACGCTGGTCCCCCGCCACCGTCGAGCATCTGGTCCTGTCCGACTCGGCCCTGCTGACCGAGTCCCCGGACGGCACGGTCACCGCCCGTCTGGACGACCGCCTGTCCCGCGTCCCCCGCTCCTCCCTGGCCACGGACGCGATCGCCGACGCGACGGTACGCAACAAGGAGGGCGGTTTCTTCACAGCTGCCGCCGACCCGTCGGTGGCGTCCCGCGCGGTCGCGGGCACGCTCCCCCGCGCCGAGGTGTCCGCTCTGGCCGCCCTGACGGACGGTGCGACCCGCTGGGTGGAGAGGTTCACCGAGGGCGACTGGACGGCCTGCCTCACCGCCCTGCGCAAGGAGGGTCCGGGGGCGCTGGTGCACCGCGTACGGGAGCTGGAGCGGGCGGACGCCGCCGCGGGCCGGCCGCGTCTGGGCCGCGCCAAGACGCACGACGACGCGACGGTGGTGTACGTGGAGCTGTAGAGGCCGGCGGCGATGAGCCGCCGGTCGCGGGCGGGGGCCTACTTCTCCATGCCGAGGTTCAGCTGATGCAGCAGCCGGGCGAGTTCGGCCACCTCGGCGCGGTCCCAGGCGGCCATCCCCCGTACGTACCGCGCACGTCGGGCCTCCCGCACGGTACGGAAGCGGTCGCGGCCCTCGTCCGTGAGGTGGACGAGCCAGGCGCGTCCGTCGGCCGGGTCCGGCTCGCGGGCGATGAGGCCCAGCTGCTCCAGGGCGCGCAACTGGCGGGACATGGTGGCCTTGCCTACGCCGATGTAGGCCGCGAGCTCGGTGGCACGCTGACGCCCGCACTCGTCGAGCCGCACCAGCAGGCCGTACGCCGACGACTCCAGGTCGGGATGGACCTCGCGGGCCATCTCCCCGGAGTTGGCC
Source organism: Streptomyces sp. ADMS (assembly GCF_033441795.1). Taxonomy (NCBI): domain Bacteria; kingdom Bacillati; phylum Actinomycetota; class Actinomycetes; order Kitasatosporales; family Streptomycetaceae; genus Streptomyces; species Streptomyces sp. ADMS. The sequence goes on from NZ_JAVFVX010000006.1 coordinate 130,761, forward strand.
CGGGCGCGCCGCAGGAACACCGTCAGTTCGCGCTCCAGGGCGAGGAACTCCCGCTCCACCCCACCCCCGGGTGTGGTGGACCCGGCACGCTCCCCGTCAGGGTTTTCCCCGCCGTTCCCGTCCTCGTGCACGTCAGCACCCCTGATCCGGTTTCGCCGCTCTGAATGTATCCGTCGAACACGCCATTGCCGCAGCTCGGACAGTATTTCGCAGGCCGGGAGCGTCGGCGTCGCCCAACCCCCCTTCCGGCCCTTCACGGCATGCCCACGGCAGCACGAGATCTCCCTACGGGAAAGCCCGGGCCCCTTCCGGGACCCGGGCCTCCACCGACCGGCAACGTCCGTCACGCCGCTGCCGGAACCCTCGCCTCCGCCGGGTTCTCCGCCGGGGTGAGCGCCAGTTCCAGGACCTGGCGGACGTCCGTGACGGCGTGGACGTCGAGCTTCTCCAGGACCTCGGCCGGGACGTCGTCCAGGTCGGCCTCGTTGCGCTTCGGGATGATCACGGTGGTGACGCCGGCCCGGTGTGCGGCGAGCAGCTTCTGCTTCACACCGCCGATGGGCAGCACCCGTCCGGTCAGCGAGACCTCGCCGGTCATGGCGACGTCCGTACGGACGAGCCGTCCGCTGAGCAGCGAGGCGAGGGCGGTCGTCATGGTGACGCCCGCGCTCGGACCGTCCTTGGGCACGGCCCCCGCCGGGAAGTGGATGTGCACGCCCCGGTCCTTCAGGTCGGCGACGGGCAGCTCCAGTTCGGCGCCGTGCGAGCGCAGGAAGGAGAGGGCGATCTGCGCGGACTCCTTCATGACGTCGCCGAGCTGCCCGGTGAGGGTCAGTCCGGCGGCGCCGGTCTCCGGATCGGCGAGCGACGCCTCGACGTAGAGGACGTCACCCCCGGCCCCCGTGACCGCAAGCCCGGTCGCCACACCCGGGACGGCCGTACGACGCTCGGCCGGGTCCGTGGCGGACTCGGGTACATGGTGGGGCCGCCCGATGAGTGAGCGCAGATCGTCCTCCGTGACGGTGAACGGCAGCTTGCGCTCCCCGAGTTCGTGCTGTGCGGCGACCTTGCGCAGCAGTCTCGCGATGGACCGCTCCAGGTTCCGGACCCCGGCCTCCCTGGTGTACTCGCCGGCGAGCTTGCGCAACGCGCCTTCGTCGAGGGCGACTTCGGCGCCCTCCAGCCCGGCCCGCTCCAGCTGCCGGGGCAGCAGGTGGTCCCGGGCGATGACGACCTTCTCGTCCTCCGTGTAGCCGTCCAGCCGGACGAGTTCCATCCGGTCGAGCAGGGCCTCGGGAATGGCTTCGAGGACGTTGGCGGTGGCGAGGAACACGACGTCGCTGAGGTCGAGTTCGACTTCGAGGTAGTGGTCGCGGAAGGTGTGGTTCTGCGCCGGGTCGAGGACTTCGAGCAGCGCGGCGGCGGGGTCGCCCCGGAAGTCGGACCCGACCTTGTCGATCTCGTCGAGGAGAACGACGGGGTTCATGGACCCGGCTTCCTTGACGGCCCGCACGATCCGCCCGGGCAGTGCGCCGACATACGTGCGCCGGTGCCCACGGATCTCGGCCTCGTCCCTGACACCGCCGAGCGCGACGCGGACGAACTTCCGCCCCATGGCGTGCGCGACGGACTCCCCGAGGCTGGTCTTGCCGACGCCGGGCGGCCCGACGAGCGCGAGCACGGCGCCACCACGGCGCCCGCCCACGACCCCGAGTCCTCGCTCCGCCCGCCGCTTGCGCACGGCGAGGTACTCGGTGATGCGCTCCTTCACGTCCTGCAGTCCCGCGTGCTCGGCGTCGAGCACGGCCTGGGCGCCCTGGATGTCGTACGAGTCCTCGGTCCGCTCGTTCCAGGGCAGTTCGAGAACGGTGTCGAGCCAGGTCCGGATCCAGCCGCCCTCCGGCGACTGGTCGGAGGACCGCTCCAGCTTGTCGACCTCCTTGAGAGCGGCCTCGCGCACGTTCCCGGGCAGATCGGCGGCTTCGACGCGGGTCCGGTAGTCGTCGGACTCCTCGCCGTCCTGCTCGCCGTTGAGCTCGCGCAGCTCCTTGCGTACGGCTTCCAGCTGCCGGCGCAGCAGGAACTCCCGCTGCTGCTTGTCGACGCCTTCCTGGACGTCCTTCGCTATGGTCTCGGCGACGTCCTGCTCGGCGAGGTGGTCGCGCAGCTGCTGGGTGGCGAGTTTCAGCCGGGCCACCGGGTCGGCCGTCTCCAGCAGCTCGATCTTCTGGTCGGTGCTGAGGAAGGGTGAGTAACCGGAATTGTCGGCAAGGGCGGAGACGTCGTCGATGGCCTGAACGCGGTCGACAACCTGCCAGGCACCGCGCTTGCGGAGCCAGGCGGTGGCAAGTGCCTTGTATTCCTTGGCAAGTTCGGTGACATGCCCGGGCACGGGCTCCGTCACGGTGTCGTCGACACGGGTCCCCTCGACCCACAGCGCCGCTCCCGGCCCGGTGGTCCCGGCGCCGATCCGCACACGCCCACGGGCGCGGATGAGGGCCCCCGGATCCCCGTCCGCCAGCCGGCCGACCTGCTCGACGGTGCCGAGGACACCGGTGTTCGCGTACGTCCCGTCGATGCGCGGCACCAACAGAACCCGGGGCTTGCCGGGCTCGGTGCGCGCGGCGGCCTGGGCGGCCTCCACGGCGGCACGCACATCGGCGTCGTTCAGGTCCAGCGGAACCACCATCCCGGGCAGCACGACCTCGTCGTCGAGCGGCAGCACAGGCAGAGTGAGCGGTGTGGACGTCGAAGCCATGATCTCCCCTTCGGCAGTCAAGTTGAGCTATGCCGACTCAATGCTTGGTGTCGGTCGATTGTTCCCCAGGGCGTGTTCGCCGTGAGCGATCACCTCTGCCGCGGTGGCGGGGCACCCGTGGACGGAAACCGTTTCGGTCCCGGGTCGACGGCTGGGTCGTCCCGTGCCGGGCGGCGCAGCTCCTGGTCGAGCCCTGGGGACACACGATCGACGCGGGCACGGCCGAGCACGTCACCCGGCACGCCCTCGACGCGGTGATCGACGAGGAGGCGGTGACCTGGGCGGGCGGGGGGCTCAAGGTGTTCGACGACCCGGCGACGGTCGGGGCCGACTCGGCGAGGGCTGGTGGACCGGCTTCGGGCCCGGCCGCCTGCTGCCGGCCCGGCTGACGGCCACGGAGGCGCCCACCGTCCCCGACGGTTCCGGCCGCGCGTCCGGACCCGCGCCGGCGTCACGCCGGCGATGTGAACGCTCGCACCGGAGGCCTTCACACAGGGCGCGGAGAGAGGCGCACCGGCCCGGATCACCGGAGGGACGGGCGCTGTACGAGGCGTCGGGCCGGCGGGGAAAGCCCGTCAGACGAGCGCGAGGTTCACGGGCACGGGGGCCGGTCCGGCCGCCGTCAGAACGCTTCCGGCGCCGCCGGGCACATCCACGTGCCGTCCGTCAGGGCGGCCAGGACTCGGCGCTTGATCTCGGCACGCTGCGGGCTGCTGACGAGGGACAGGGGCAGATAGCCGGCGTGCTCCTCGTGCGTGCGCAGTTCGGCGCGGATGAAGGCGTACTCGGAGGGATGCCCTTCGACCAGGAGCAGGTCGGCCGCCGCTTTGGCCTCGGACACGGCCATCGCGTACGGACTTTCGAGTGCCCGCTCACGCAACGCCTGGGTGATCTGCCGGATGTACCGCTTGCACTCCATCCGCCGCTGCTGGACGGCAGCGAGGAAACGCCGGGCGTTGAGTACCGCGCCCGCTTCCGCCTCGGGAAGGGCGTAGAAGTCGTGGGGGAGCGTGCCCAGCGCGTGCGGCGTCTCCGTACGAGCCTTTTCCGCGGCCACCGCCCCCAGTTCCCGCAGGGCGTTCTCCCACCGTTTGAGCATCAGGGGATGGCGCAGCGCCATGTCACGTTCGTCCTGGTCCTTGGCATCGTCGGCCGCGGCCAGCCGCACGGCGGTGTCGCTGCCGGTGAACAGCGCGTCGACCTCCGGGGAACGCGGCGCGGAGAGCCGGCCCTCGGCAACGGCGTACACGATCTCGTCGTGCACGTCGCGGAACGCGGGGGGCTCCGCCATGTCGTTCAGGTGCCGCAGGGCGCGCTCCCGCTGGACCAGTTCGGCGTACTCGCCCGGGAACGCGAGCCTCAGCCAACCCTGAGCCGTGAGACGGGAGTTCATACCGCTCTTGCGTTCCCGGCTGTTGTTGAAGTCGTTGCGCCGCAACTTCTTGACCAGTACGGCGGCCTCGTGGGCGCGATGGCGGACCCGGCCCAGCCGGTGCTCGGTGACCTCCAGGCGAGGGTCGCCGGTGTAACGCATCCGCTCGGAGGCGACCTGGAGCTCTCCGCCCGCGCACAGCAGGGCGTCCTGCCAGTCCAGCCGCCATTCCGCCTTGCGCAGCAGTCGGCCGGTGCGTGGCGGGAGAAACCTCCCGTGGACGGCTTCCGCGATGGCCACGGTCACGAGGTTGTCGAAGCTTTCGGTGATCAGCGCGACGAGCCTCTCCGTCGGAACACGCTCGACATCGGCGACGCGCAGCCTCTCCCCCACACCGGCCCCCCTCGGCAAGCACTGACATCCCGTGCGACCCGTACTGGCCGGTCCCACGTTTCCGGCAGGTTATCCGGATTCACGTAATCAGACAGTGACTTTCCGTGATTGTCCCGAAGGCCGGGCCGGGCGCACCCCGACGTTCCGCCCGTTCCGCCATCGCCGAACCCACGGCCACGTGGCGACCCCGACGGCCAGCGCCATCACATGCCCCCAGTTGGTCAGGGGATCGGTGTACGCGACGAGGTCCCGCACCAGCGTCCCGCCGAACACCAACAGCACCGGCCACCCCAGCCAGGGCCGCAGCAGCGCCGCCAGCGCCCCCGCACTCGCCGCGACCCCGAAACTGATCCCGTAGTCGAGCCGGTGCGACGAACTCCCGGGCAGCCACCCCACCAGCACGGCGAGCCCCACCGGCACCTCGGTCGCGAGGGTGGCCAGTACATGCCCGAGCGCGAACACCCCGGCAGTACGCAGCCCTCCGATCCGCCGCTCCAGCGCGGTGAGGACGAGCAGGAAGACAACGGCGTACGGCGATGTCACGCCCCCCACGACCCACAGCGCGCTGGTGACGAGCACGAAAACCGGAGTCCGTAGGAGGTGGGCGACATCCGTGCTGGAACCCTGGTGGAGGGCGTGCACGAGGGCGGGGTCGGCGTGTTCGGCGATGAACCCGGTGACGAGGAGGACGGTGGCGTACGTGAAGGTGAACGGGGTGCCGGTAGGGGTGGGGAGGAGGTGCCAGGGGCGAGGGGCGCGCCTCCCGGGAGCGGCTCCTCCAGGATCCGCGGGTCGCACGGACACGGCTTCCGCCGGCCCCCGTTGCCCCGGCATCCCGTCCAGCAGCCGCACGCTCTCCGCGACGGGCGCGTCCGAGGGCTCCGGTGGAGCCGTCGTCACGTCACCCTTCGTATCGGCCCGTTCCACGATGAGGCGCTCCTTCCGTTTCACCCCAGCCTTCGCCCCGCCGATGCCGCTGTCTGTGACCCGCGCCACGCACCGGCCGATTCACAGCAGGCCGACAGAACCACCAAGGACGAGCAGGCCCCGGCCGCGCTGCGAAAATGCCCCCATGACCCGCATCACCGCCTCCCACGACACCCCCGAAGTCCTGGACCGCCGCGAGGGCCCGTACGGCGAAGTCGTACTGCGGCGGCACGGCAGGTTGCTGCAGATCATCGCCAACGGGTGCTTCCTGATGGACACTTCGGACGGCCGGTCCGAGCGTCTGCTCATCGACGCGGCTCTCGACGCCCTCACCCCCGCCGGCCGAGCCTCCGCCCCGCACGTCCTCATCGGCGGCCTCGGCGTCGGATTCTCCCTCGCGCACGCCGTGTCCGACCCCCGCTGGGGCGGCATCACCGTCGTCGAACGTGAACCCGCGATCATCGACTGGCACCGGAGCGGGCCACTGGCGGAAATCTCCTCCCGTGCCGTCTCCGACCCCCGCACCGAGCTCGTAGCAGCCGATCTCGTGAGATACGTCAATGAGACATCGGCCACATTCGACGCGCTGTGTCTCGACATCGACAACGGGCCCGGCTGGACCGTCACCGAGGACAACCAGAGCCTGTACTCGCAGGCCGGACTGGCAAGCTGCGCAACGGTGTTGAGGCCGGGCGGGGTACTCGCGGTGTGGTCCGCGCAGCCCTCTCCGGAATTTGAGGGAACTCTCCGGAATGCCGGGTTCCAGGGGGTGCGTACCGAAGAGATCCCCGTTGCCCGGGGAGTTCCCGACGTCGTCCACCTCGCCGTCAGGCCTGGATAGCCCTCACGTGGTGACTGCCCGTACTCTGCTCCCCTGACGCCGATCACTCATACGATCAGTCGTGCGTCAATCGCAGTCATGCGCGGACAGGCGCAGCCAAGGAATCACCCCACTGGTTCCGGAAAGCACACTCAGGGGCGGGCGATGGAGCAGACACACACCTCCCAGAACGGCGCGACGGCGACTCCCGGCGCCCAGCGCCGGGTTCTCGTGGTCGAGGACGACCCGACGATCGTCGACGCCATCGCGGCCCGTCTGCGGGCAGAGGGATTTCTCGTGCAGACCGCGGGCGACGGGCCGGCCGCCGTCGACACCGCCGAGGCATGGCAGCCCGATCTGCTGATTCTCGACATCATGCTGCCCGGCTTCGACGGGCTGGAAGTATGCAGGCGAGTGCAGGCTCAGCGGGCCGTGCCCGTTCTGATGCTCACCGCGCGCGACGACGAGACCGACATGCTGGTCGGGCTCGGTGTCGGCGCCGACGACTACATGACGAAGCCCTTCTCCATGCGTGAGCTGGCCGCGCGGGTGCACGTGCTGCTGCGCCGGGTCGAGCGGGCCGCCATCGCCGCGTCGACGCCGCGCTCCGGCATCCTGCGGCTCGGCGAACTCGAGATCGACCACGCGCAGCGGCGGGTGCGGGTGCGCAGCGAGGACGTGCATCTCACTCCCACCGAGTTCGACCTGCTCGTCTGCCTCGCCAACACCCCGCGCGCGGTGCTCTCCCGCGAGCAGCTGCTCGCCGAGGTGTGGGACTGGGCGGACGCCTCCGGCACCCGGACCGTCGACAGTCACATCAAGGCGCTGCGCCGGAAGATCGGCGCCGAGCGGATCCGTACGGTGCACGGGGTCGGTTACGCACTGGAGACACCGACGCCATGAACCGGGGGCGGCCGGCCGCGCGGAGGAGCCCCGGGGAGCCCTGGGGCGGCGTACGCCCGTTCTCGATCAAGACCAAGCTGGGCGCACTGGTCGTCGTCTCGGTGCTGATCACCACCGGTCTGTCCATGATCGCGGTGACCACCAAGACGGAGCTCCGCTTCATCACGGTCTTCTCGATGATCGCCACACTGCTGATTACGCAGTTCGTGGCCCATTCGCTCACCGCGCCGCTGGACGACATGAACGCGGTGGCCCGCTCCATCTCGCACGGCGACTACACGCGCCGGGTGCGCGAGAACCGCTGGGACGAGTTGGGCGACCTGGCCCAGACGATCAACGTCATGGCCGACGAGCTGGAAGCCCAGGACCGCCAGCGCAAGGAGCTGGTGGCGAACGTCTCGCACGAGCTGCGCACACCCATCGCGGGACTGCGCGCCGTGCTGGAGAACGTCGTTGACGGGGTCTCGGCCGCCGATCCGGAGACCATGCGGACGGCCCTCAAGCAGACCGAGCGCCTCGGGCGGCTGGTGGAGACCCTGCTGGACCTCTCCCGGCTCGACAACGGGGTCGTACCGCTGCGCAAGCGCCGGTTCGAGGTCTGGCCGTATCTCTCCGGGGTGCTCAAGGAGGCCAACATGCTGGCCTCCACGCGCGCGGGCATCGCGTCGGGCTCCGGCGGTCACACCCGTAACGACGTCCATCTGCACCTCGACGTCAACCCGCCCGAGCTCGTCGCGCACGCGGACCCCGAGCGCCTCCACCAGGTCGTCGCCAACCTGATCGACAACGCGGTCAAGCACAGCCCCGCGCACGGCCGGGTCACGGTGAAGGCGCGGCGCGGGCCGCTGCCCGAGTCGCTGGAACTGGAGATCCTGGACGAGGGTCCGGGTATTCCGCGCTCGGAGTGGCACCGGGTCTTCGAACGGTTCAACCGCGGTGGCGTCAGTTCGCCGCACGGGCCCGGCAGCGACGGCGGCACGGGCCTCGGGCTGGCGATCGCACGCTGGGCGGTCGATCTGCACGGCGGCCGGATCGGTGTGGCCGAATCCGAGCGAGGCTGCCGGATTTTGGTCACCCTTCCGGGAGAGTCATCTGTTCCAAGTTGACGTAAAGTTCGAAGCGGAGCCGCAAGATCCACCTGGACGTCCGCGCAGACGGACGCGCGTGGACACGTGTGATTACTCACAGGCCCGCGCATTTGGTGCGCCCGGGCGACAATTCGCGCTTCCCTCACGTGTCCCTTTCGGACCGGAACCACGCTTGTTTCCCGCCATTTCACCCCCCGAAACCCGATTGTTGATGTGACTTACGCGACGATGAACAGACCCGGACTGACCTTTCGGCCACGGGGGCGTAGCCTTGATTCCCGCTGTCCATCACCTTGTGAAGCCACCTTGTGAAGCGGAAGAGGGCGGTTGCCGCCGTGTCGCCACAGTCCCCCAGTAACTCATCGAGCATCTCGACCGACGAACCCGCAGGTAACCCTGCGGCTGCGTTCGGACCCAATGAGTGGCTCGTCGACGAGATCTATCAGCAGTACCTCCAGGACCCGAATTCCGTAGACCGTGCCTGGTGGGACTTCTTCGCCGACTACAAGCCCGGAGCGGCCTCCGTTCCCACGGCTACGGCGGGTACTGCGGCCGCGGGGGCCGCAGAGACCACCACGACCGCCCCAGCTGCGCCGGCCGCCCCCGCGGCTCCCGTGACCCCGACCGTCCCCGCGCCTGCGCCTGCGGCTGCTCCCAGGCCCGCCGCAGCCGCCCCGGCCGCGGCTCCGGCAGCTCCGGCCGCGAAGCCCGCCGCAGCGGCTCCCGCCGTTGCCAAGCCGAAGGCCGCTCCTGCGGCCGAGGCCGGCGCCGTGGATGGTCCGGAGTTCGTGACGCTGCGCGGCCCCTCAGCGGCCGTGGCGAAGAACATGAACGCCTCGATCGAGGTGCCCACGGCCACGTCCGTGCGCGCGGTCCCCGTGAAGCTGCTCTTCGACAACCGCATCGTCATCAACAACCACCTGAAGCGCGCCCGGGGCGGGAAGATCTCCTTCACCCACCTCATCGGCTACGCGATGGTGCAGGCCATCAAGGCCATGCCGTCGATGAACTACTCCTTCGCGGAGAAGGACGGCAAGCCGACCCTGGTCAAGCCGGCCCACGTCAACTTCGGCCTGGCCATCGACCTGGTGAAGCCCAACGGCGACCGCCAGCTCGTCGTGGCCGGCATCAAGAAGGCCGAGACGCTGAACTTCTTCGAGTTCTGGCAGGCCTACGAGGACATCGTCCGCCGCGCCCGCGACGGCAAGCTGACGATGGACGACTTCACCGGCGTCACGGTCTCCCTGACCAACCCCGGCGGCCTCGGCACCGTTCACTCGGTCCCGCGTCTGATGCCCGGTCAGTCGGTCATCATGGGCGTCGGTTCCATGGACTACCCGGCGGAGTTCCAGGGCACGTCCCAGGACACCCTGAACAAGCTCGGCATCGCGAAGGTCATGACGCTCACGTCGACCTACGACCACCGGGTCATCCAGGGCGCCGCCTCGGGCGAGTTCCTGCGTGTCGTCGCGAACTACCTGCTCGGCGAGAACGGCTTCTACGACGAGATCTTCGAGGCGCTGCGCATCCCCTACGAGCCGGTCCGCTGGCTCAAGGACATCGACGCCTCGCACGACGACGACGTCACGAAGGCCGCCCGCGTCTTCGAACTGATCCACTCCTACCGGGTCCGCGGCCACGTCATGGCCGACACCGACCCGCTGGAGTACCGCCAGCGCAAGCACCCCGACCTGGACATCACCGAGCACGGGCTCACCCTCTGGGACCTGGAGCGCGAGTTCGCGGTCGGCGGCTTCTCCGGCAAGTCCCTGATGAAGCTGCGCGACATCCTCGGCGTGCTGCGCGACTCGTACTGCCGCACCACCGGCGTCGAGTTCATGCACATCCAGGACCCCAAGCAGCGCAAGTGGATCCAGGACCGCATCGAGCGCCCGCACAGCAAGCCGGAGCGCGAGGAGCAGCTGCGCATCCTGCGCCGGCTGAACGCGGCGGAGGCCTTCGAGACCTTCCTGCAGACGAAGTACGTCGGCCAGAAGCGCTTCTCCCTTGAGGGCGGCGAGTCCGTCATCCCGCTGCTCGACGCGGTCATCGACAGCGCGGCCGAGTCGCGCCTGGACGAGGTCGTCATCGGCATGGCCCACCGCGGCCGCCTCAACGTCCTCGCCAACATCGTCGGCAAGTCGTACGCCCAGATCTTCCGGGAGTTCGAGGGCAACCTCGACCCGAAGTCGATGCACGGCTCCGGCGACGTGAAGTACCACCTGGGCGCCCAGGGCGTGTTCACGGGCCTGGACGGCGAGCAGATCAACGTCTCGCTGGCCGCCAACCCGTCCCACCTGGAGACGGTCGACCCGGTCATCGAGGGCATCGCCCGCGCCAAGCAGGACATCATCAACAAGGGCGGCACGGACTTCACGGTCCTGCCGGTCGCCCTGCACGGTGACGCGGCCTTCGCGGGCCAGGGCGTCGTGGCCGAGACCCTCAACATGTCCCAGCTGCGCGGCTACCGCACCGGTGGCACGGTCCACATCGTCATCAACAACCAGGTCGGCTTCACGGCGGCGCCCGAGTCCTCGCGTTCCTCGATGTACGCGACCGACGTGGCGCGCATGATCGAGGCGCCGATCTTCCACGTGAACGGCGACGACCCCGAGGCCGTCGTCCGCGTCGCTCGCCTGGCCTTCGAGTTCCGCCAGGCGTTCAACAAGGACGTCGTCATCGACCTCATCTGCTACCGCCGCCGGGGCCACAACGAGTCCGACAACCCGGCGTTCACGCAGCCCCTGATGTACGACCTGATCGACAAGAAGCGCTCGGTGCGCAAGCTCTACACCGAGTCCCTCATCGGTCGCGGCGACATCACCCTGGAAGAGGCCGAGCAGGCGCTCCAGGACTTCCAGGGCCAGCTGGAGAAGGTCTTCACGGAGGTCCGCGAGGCCATCTCCGCCCCGGGCGAGGCCCACGTCGGCGACCTCCGGGCCGAGTTCCCGGTGGCCGTGCCGACCGCGGTCTCCCAGGAGGTCGTCAAGCGCATCGCCGAGTCCCAGGTCAACATCCCCGACCACGTCACCGTCCACCCGCGGCTGCTTCCGCAGTTGCAGCGCCGGGCGTCGATGATCGAGGACGACACCATCGACTGGGGCATGGGCGAGACGCTCGCGATCGGCTCCCTGCTCCTGGAGGGCACCCCGGTGCGCCTCTCGGGCCAGGACTCCCGGCGCGGCACCTTCGGCCAGCGGCACGCGGTGCTCATCGACCGGGTCACGGGCGAGGACTTCACCCCGCTCCAGTACCTGGCGGACGAGCAGGCCCGCCTGAACGTCTACGACTCGCTGCTCTCCGAGTACGCGGTCATGGGCTTCGAGTACGGCTACTCGCTGGCCCGCCCCGACGCGCTCGTCATGTGGGAGGCGCAGTTCGGCGACTTCGTCAACGGCGCGCAGACGGTGGTGGACGAGTACATCTCGGCGGCGGAGCAGAAGTGGGGCCAGACGTCCGGCGTCACGCTGCTGCTTCCCCACGGCTACGAGGGCCAGGGCCCGGACCACTCGTCCGCGCGCATCGAGCGGTTCCTCCAGCTGTGCGCCCAGAACAACATGACGGTCGCTCAGCCGACGCTCCCGTCGAACTACTTCCACCTCCTGCGGTGGCAGGTGCACAACCCGCACCACAAGCCGCTGGTGGTCTTCACCCCGAAGTCGATGCTGCGCCTCAAGGCGGCGGCCTCGAAGACGGAGGAGTTCACGACCGGCCAGTTCCGCCCGGTCATCGGCGACGAGTCCGCGGCCCCGGCCGACGTCCGCAAGGTCGTCTTCTGCGCCGGCAAGCTGTACTACGACCTTGAGGCCGAGCGTAAGAAGCGCGGCATCACGGACGCGGCGATCATCCGCATCGAGCGCCTGTACCCGCTCCCGGGTGCGGAACTCCAGGCGGAGATCGCCAAGTACCCGAACGCCGAGAAGTACCTGTGGGCGCAGGACGAGCCGGCGAACCAGGGCGCGTGGCCCTTCATCGCCCTCAACCTGATCGACCACCTGGACCTGGCGGTCGGCGCGGACATCCCGCACGGCGAGCGCCTGCGGCGCATCTCGCGCCCGGCGGGCTCGTCCCCGGCGGTGGGTTCGGCGAAGCGTCACCAGGCGGAGCAGGAGCAGCTGGTGCGTGAGGTGTTCGACGCTTAGGCCTCCGTCATGTGTTCTCAGGAGGGTCGTAGTACACGCCCAGGTGCCTGATCCAGTCGGTGTTCTTCTCCCGCAGCCCGTTGCGGATCCACAACCCCCGTACGCGGGCGAGAAGTCCACACCGAGGGCGCGAGCCTCATCGGGCACGGCGGTGCCGTCGTCCGCGGTGGCATGGCAGCACCAGAGCGGTACGGCGTTCAGCGGAGCGCCACGGAGAGTGCTCGGGGGGCGGTGAGGCCGGCGAGAACCCCGCGCCCAGTGGGAAGCAGGCCCAGCACGGCGTCCGGCTGCTGCGGCGGCTCCAACTCGGCCAGCAGGCCTACAGTTCGGCCCGCTCGTCGGACGGACGGTTCGTGTCCTCCCATCGCCGACCAGCATGGTGCAGATCATGCGTGCGTACAAGGCGGTGCCACAGCCCGGCGCCCTGCCCGCTCTGCGGGCACAGGTAGATCACCTGGATCTGCGATGTTCCACGACGCCCCCCCGAACCTGGTGACTACAGGTGAGGCCGGTGTGCCTGTGCGAGCACGCGCGCGCGGGGAGGACCAGTGGGGTTCCGGCAGGCAGGGCTTGCGATGTGTGCGCATAACCTGGAAGGGCACGACCACCGGTCCACGACAGTCCCGAGCAGTCCCCAGGAGAACATCCGTGTACTTCACCGACCGAGGCATCGAAGAACTGGAGAAGCGGCGCGGCGAGCAGGAGGTCACCTTCGAGTGGCTCGCCGAGCAGCTGCGGACCTTCGTCGACCTCAATCCCGACTTCGAGGTACCGGTGGAGCGCCTGGCGACCTGGCTGGCACGGCTGGACGACGAGGACGACGAGTAGCCCGTCAGAACGCCCCGCGCCCCAAAGGGACGCGGGGCTTTCGCATGTGCGGCCCCGAACGGGTGTCTTGACTTTCCGTGACCGAGATATATCGTGAATAGCGGAACACGCGATATGACGTGTCATGTCCTGTCCCTGCCTCAGCCTGCCCATTGACCGTTCGCCGTTCGCCGTTCGCCGTTCACCGTTCACACAGGGGGTCCGCATCATGTCCACCACATCCGAGTGGTCCGTCAAGGAGCCCGGCAAGCTCACCTTCGACGACCCCGTCACGGGCCTGCACGTACGCATCGTCAACGGAACGGTGAACGTGGTGGGCACCGACGAGGACTCGGCCCGTCTGGAGGTCTCCGCGATCGAGGGCCCACCCCTGCTCGTGACGCAGGAGGACGGCGTCCTGACGGTGGCGTACGAGGACCTGCCGTGGAAGGGCATCCTCAAGTGGCTGGACCGCAAGGGCTGGCGCCGCACCGCGGTGGTGTCCCTGGCCGTCCCGGCCGGCACACGCGTCGAGGTGGGTGTGGTCAGTGCCGGCGCGGTGGTCTCGGGGCTCGACGGGCCGACGGTGGTGAAGGGCGTCACCGGCGACACGACGCTCGTCGGCCTCTCCGGTCCGGTTCGTGCCGACACGGTCTCGGGCAGCCTGGAGGCCCAGGCCGTCACGGGTGATCTGCGTTTCAACTCCGTCTCCGGCGACCTCACCGTCGTCGAGGGTTCCGGACCCTCCGTGCGCGCGGAGTCGGTGAGCGGCTCCATGATCGTCGACCTCGACCCGGAGGGCCCGACGGATGTGCACCTGACGAACGTGTCGGGCGAGATCGCCATCCGGATCCCGCACCCGGCGGACGCCGAGGTGGAGGCGAACACGGCGAGCGGAAGGATCTCGAACGCCTTCGACGGACTCCGCGTCCACGGCCAGTGGGGCGCTCATCGCGTCACGGGCCGGCTGGGCGCCGGCACGGGAAAGCTGCGGGCGACGACGGTATCCGGCTCGATCGCCCTGCTCCGCCGTCCCCAGCGGGAGGACGAGCAGGCCGAGAAGGGTACGACAGCCACCCCGACCACCGACGATCAACCCACCCCGGGGGACAATTCCGGCCCGACGAACAAGAAGGTGCTCTGACATGCCTCCCGTCTTCGCCCACGGCCGCCTGCGCCTCTACCTGCTGAAGCTGCTGGACGAGGCCCCCCGCCACGGCTACGAGGTGATCCGCCTCCTGGAGGAGCGCTTCCAGGGGCTGTACGCGCCGTCGGCGGGCACCGTGTACCCCCGCCTGGCCAAGCTGGAGACCGAGGGCCTGGTCACGCACACCACCGAGGGCGGCCGCAAGGTGTACGCGATCACGGACGCGGGCCGCGCCGAACTGGCCGACCGCAGCGGCGAACTGGCCGACCTGGAACTTGAGATCCGCGACTCGGTCGCCGAACTGGCCGCCGAGATCCGGTCCGACGTCCGGGGCGCGGCGGGCGACCTGCGCAGGGAGATGCGTGCGGCGGCGAGCGAGGTCCGCAGAGAACCCGGAGCTTCCGGTGAGCAGGGGGACCTCGGCGACAAGGAGGCGTGGCGCGCCGCGAAGGAGGAGATGCGACGCGTCAAACAGGAGTGGAAGGAGCAGGCCCGGCGCGCGAAGGACGAGAGCCGCCGGGCCCGCGACGAGGCCCAGCGTGCCAGGCACCAGGCCAAGGAGGCGCAGGAGCACGCCCGCGCCCAGGCACAGGAAGAGGTGCAGCGCATCGCCAAACGCGTCCAGGAGCAGGTCCAGGACCACTTCTCCAGGGGTGACTGGCCGACGGGGGTCCGGGAAGGACTGACCGAACTGGCCAAGGAGTTCGGCGAGTTCGGCAGGGACTTCGGAAAGGACATCGGCAGGGGCCTGGGCAAGGACTTCGGCTTCACCCGCCCCGGCGGCTCGACGCCCCCCACGGCACCCGAACCGGAGTTCACGGACACTCCCCCAGATTTCCCGGCCGGCTACGAACCGTCCTGGGCCCACGAGGGATCCACCGGCAACCCGGCCCGTGACCTGGACCGACTCCTCGACCGCTTCCGCGACGACATCCGCGACACGGCCCGCGACCACGGCGTCGCGGAGCCCCAACTCCAGGAAATCCGCCGCCACTTGTCAACGGCCGCAGCACACGTGGAGGCGGCGCTGCGGACACCGAAGGCGTGAACGGGAGTGCCCGGGAGAGCAGGGCACTCACCGAACGCCTTCCGAACCCGCCCGCCCTCTCAGCCCGCCTTCGCCTCGCCCCCGCCGTACAGCACACGGCTCAGGGTCTCGTAGGTGACCCCCTGGTCGGCGAGAACCTCTGACGGCACACCGGGCCGGGCCACCAGGGCGAGAAGGATGTGCTCGTCGCCGATCCGGCGGTCACGGTGGGCCACCGCGATGCGCAGGCACCTCTCCAGCACCTCCTTGCCGTCCCGGCTGAAGGTGGTGCGCCCCGACCACCAGCCCCGGCCCCTGCGATCGCCGGACATCGCGCCGACGCCGTGCATCTCCTCGACCCGGGAGACGAGGTCGGACACGTCGATACCGAGCCCGGCGAGGGCGTCGGCCTCGGCCTGGGACAACCCTGCGCGGCGCCTGGCGTCTGCCAGCGCGGCCTTCACCGGCTCCTTGCGGTCGGCGAGCCCGAGCGAGGCCAGCGCGAAGGAGGCCCGGCTCGCCTCGCGGTCGAGCAGCGCGAGCAGCAGGTGCTCGGCGTCGACAAACCGACTGCCGGCACGCTCGGAGTGCTCGACGGCACCCCTCACCACGGCGCGCGCATCGCTCGTGAACCGTTCGAACATCACTGCCTCCCGTATTTCTTGTGCACGGCCTGCCTGCTGACACCGAGTTCCGCGGCGATCTCCTGCCACGACCAGCCCTGGTTGCGCGCACTGCGCACCTGCACGGCCTCCAACTGCTCGACCAGCTTCCGCAGCGCGGAGACGGCCCGCAGTCCGACCCGCGGGTCGCGGTCGCCCGCGCGCTCGGCGAGATCTGTTGCTTCGGTCATGACGTCAACTTAGGTTGACACGCTGGTCGCCGTCAACCCCGATTGACGCCACGGGGTGCGTGGACACGCGAACGGCGGGCCCGGAAGCCCGGGCCCGCCGCAGACGGACGTGCGTGACGCAGACGGACGTACGTGACAGTGATCAGGAGGTGGTAAGGACGATCTTGCCGAACTGGTCGCCGGATTCGAGGCGTTCGAAGCCCTCGCGAGCCCGGTCCAGCGGGAGCACCTCGTCGATGACGGGGCGTACGCCGGTTGTGGCGCAGAACGACAGCAGGTCCTCCAGTTCGTCCTTCGTGCCCATCGTCGAGCCGACGACCTTGAGTTCGAGGAAGAAGATGCGGGTCAGTTCGGCGTGCGATGGGCGGTCGCCGCTGGTGGCGCCCGAGATGACGAGTGTGCCGCCGGGCCGCAGCGACTTGACCGAGTGCGACCAGGTGGCGGCCCCGACCGTCTCGATCACGGCGTCCACGCGCTGCGGCAGCCGCGCCCCGGACTCCACCGCCTCGACGGCGCCCAGCTCCACGGCCCGCTTCCGCCTGGCCTCGTCCCGGCTGGTGGCGAAGACCCGCAGGCCCGCCGCCTTGCCGAGCACGATCGCGGCGGTCGCGACACCGCCGCCGGCGCCCTGCACGAGCACCGAGTCGCCGGGGCGCACGCCCGCGTTGGTGAAGAGCATGCGGTACGCGGTCAGCCAGGCCGTGGGCAGACAGGCGGCCTCCGCGAAGGAGAGCTCCTTGGGCTTGGGCAGGACGTTCCACGCCGGTACGGCGACCTGCTCGGCGAACGTGCCCTGGTAGCGCTCGGTGAGGATGGAGCGGGGTTCCTTGGGGCCGACGCCGTGACCGGTCTGGCCGATGACGGAGTGCAGGACGACCTCGTTGCCGTCCGCGTCGACGCCGGCCGCGTCGCAGCCGAGGATCATCGGCAGCCGGTCCTCGGGGAGGCCCACTCCGCGCAGGGACCACAGGTCGTGATGGTTCAGTGAGGCGGCCCTGACGTCGACCGTCGTCCAGCCCGGGCGCGCCTCCGGAGCTGGGCGGTCACCCAACTCGAGTCCGTCGAGCGGGTGGTCGGGGTCGATGCGGGCGGCGTAGGCAGCGAACATGACCTTGACGATAGGGGGCCCGGCGGGCCCGGGGGAACGGTGGGGCGCTGTGACACACGCCCTGTTGATATCACCCCCGCCGCCCCTACGTCCCACCCCTGGGGGCTGCACCCCCAGACCCCCGCCACGGCCCTGAACGGGCCTTGCAGTCAAACGCCGGACGGGCTGAGATACCCGGGGCCTGGGCTGGGGAAACAGTTCGGGCAGGCGGGTGGGCAGAGAAATGGCCCCACCGCGACCGGCGGGGCCACCCACGACCAGCGCTCAGCGCCGAGCGACACCCTCGGCACGAGCCGCCGCCGCGACCGCCGCCGTCACCGCGGGAGCAACCCGCGCGTCGAACGGTGACGGAATCACGTAGTCGGCGGCCAGATCCTCACCGACGACCGCGGCCAGCGCCTCCGCCGCCGCGATCTTCATCCCTTCGGTGATCCGCGACGCCCGCACCTGCAGTGCCCCCGCGAAGATCCCCGGGAACGCCAGCACGTTGTTGATCTGGTTCGGGAAGTCCGAGCGCCCGGTCGCGACGACCGCCGCGTACTTGTGCGCGACGTCGGGGTGCACCTCGGGGTCCGGGTTGGCCATCGCGAACACGAACGCGTCCTTGGCCATCGAAGCCACCGCCGCTTCCGGGACCGTACCGCCGGAGACCCCGATGAAGACGTCGGCGCCTGCCAGGGCGCTCTCCAGCGACCCCGTGAGCCCGGCCTTGTTCGTCAGCTCGGCCAGCTCGCGCTTGACCGGCGTGAGGTCGTCCCGGTCCACCGAGACGATGCCCTTGCGGTCGGCGACGGCGACATCGCCGAGCCCCGCCTCAAGGAGGAACTTCGCGATGGCGACACCCGCCGCGCCCGCGCCCGAGATCACCCCACGCAGTTCCCCGAGCTCCCGCCCGGTCAGTCGCGCGGCGTTGCGCAGGGCCGACAGGGTCACCACCGCCGTGCCGTGCTGGTCGTCGTGGAAGACGGGGATGTCCAGCCGCTCCTGCAGCTGCCGCTCGATCTCGAAGCACCGCGGTGCCGAGATGTCCTCCAGGTTGATCCCACCGAAGGACGGCGCCAGCCGGACCACCGTCTCGACGATCTCGTCCACGCCCGTGCAGGCCAGCGCGATCGGGACCGCGTCCACGCCGCCGAACTGCTTGAACAGGATCGCCTTGCCCTCCATCACCGGAAGGGAGGCCTCGGGGCCGATGTCCCCGAGTCCGAGCACCGCCGTACCGTCGGTCACGACCGCGACGACGGACGACTTCCAGGTGTAGTCGTTGACAAGTTCGGGCTGCTCGGCGATGGCGGTGCACACCCGGGCCACTCCGGGTGTGTACGCGAGGGACAGGTCGTCCTTGTCCCGGATGGGCACGGTTGCCTGCACGGCCATCTTGCCGCCCCGGTGGAGAGCGAACGCCGGGTCGAACTCACCGGTGTCACTGTCCGTGTCGATGTCGCTGCGAGGATTGACGATCTCCGCTGCCACTGTGTTTTACCCCTTAAGTCTTCACGGTTTGAGGGTGGCCACTCCTGGTGAGGGGTGGGCGGGCACCGCGCAAGGCCCCGGTGAGTGATGCGCACGGGCACGAACGCGACGGGCGCGCCGCACACGCGCCCTGAGCCCCTGATGAGGGGTGTAAAGAACCTTCTTACCGGACGGAGGACACCGACGACGACCCCATAACGCGAAGGTCACACGCGGGCGACACGACTCATCACCACACACGGCCACATACCCGGGCATGATCGATCAAATCGAGAGGCGAGCCGGGGTACACGCGGAGGCCGAGTCGGACGGAGTCCTCACGCGGCCGTCCACGCCGAGATACATGCGGATGCAGCAGCGGCTCACCTGGCGAGATATGCCGGAGATCTTCCGGCCGGAACCGGTGATTCCCGTAGAAGATCCGGGAAAGTCCGGCTCCGATGCACCGACCTGACGCCCAGCGGGGGTCACCCGTTATCCGATTTTGACATAGCCGGTCGCCTGAATGCCCAAGTCCGAATGGCAAGATGCCGTAATCACACAAGGTCGCGACACTCAAAGATGCGTGCACAAGTCGACCCGCCGGTTTTGTCCGCCTTCTGGGCGGGCGCCGGCCCCAATGGCACACCATCCATCCGCCGGAGGAACCCACCATGACCGCAAGCTCCACCGTTCGTACGACCGCCGCGCAGAACCGGCTAGCCGCGGTCGGTGCGATCGCGGTCGCGGGCGCCCTGCTGCTCACCGGCTGCGGTGACCAGACCAAGGACAAGGACAGCGGCTCGGCCACCGCCTCGACGAGCTCGGCCCCGCTGGCCGACAAGCTGCCCCAGGACATCCGGGACAAGGGCGTCGTCACCGTCGGCTCGGACATCGCGTACGCACCGGTCGAGTTCAAGGACGACTCCGGCAAGACGGTCGGTATCGACCCGGATATCGCGGACGCCATGGGCAAGCAGCTCGGTGTGAAGTTCGAGTTCCAGAACGGCACCTTCGACACCCTGATCACGGGTCTGCGCTCCAAGCGGTACGACATCGCCATGTCCGCGATGACCGACACCAAGGACCGCCAGGAGGGCACCGAGAACGGCAAGAAGGTCGGCGAGGGCGTCGACTTCGTCGACTACTTCACCGCCGGTGTCTCGATCTACACCAAGAAGGGCGACGACCAGGGCATCAAGACCTGGTCCGACCTGTGCGGCAAGAAGATCGCGGTGCAGCGCGGCACGGTCTCCGAGGACCTCGCCAAGGCCGAGTCGGCGAAGTGCACGGGCGGCAAGAAGATCACCATCGAGTCGTACGACAACGACCAGCAGGCCCAGACCCGGGTGCGCGCGGGCGGCGCGAACGCCGGCTCCTCCGACTTCCCCGTCACGGCGTACGCGGTGAAGACCTCGGGCGGCGGCAACGACTTCCAGGTCGTCGGTGAGCAGGTCGAGGCGGCGCCGTACGGCATCGCGGTCGCCAAGTCGAACACCCAGCTGCGGGACGCCCTGAAGGCCGCGCTCGACGCGATCATCGAGAACGGCGAGTACGGCAAGATCATCGCCAAGTGGGGCGTCGAGGACGGTGCCGTGACGTCGGCCACCGTCAACGGCGGCAAGTGACCCGAGGCTCACGGAAGCTACGGGCACTGAAAGGCAACACCCGTGACTGCTGACATCGACAAGTCGACAGGCCCGGCTGACACTCCCCCGGCCGGACCGGAGGCCATCAAAGCCATCCCGGTCCGGCACTACGGGCGGTACGTCTCCGCCGCCATCGCGATCGCGATCTTCGTCTCGATCGTCTACGCGTTCGCCCAGGGCAACATCAACTGGGGCGCCGTACCGGACTACTTCTTCGACGACCGCATCATGACGGGCGTCGGGAAGACCCTGCTGCTGACCGTCCTCTCGATGCTGATCGGCATCGTCGGCGGCATCCTGCTCGCCGTCATGCGGCTGTCGAGGAACCCGGTGATGTCGACCATCGCCTGGTTCTACATCTGGTTCTTCCGCGGCACCCCGGTACTGGTCCAGCTCGTCGTCTGGTTCAACCTGGGCCTGGTCTTCACGTACATCAACCTCGGTCCGGTCTACAAGGACTACTGGTCCAGCTTCATGACGCCGCTCCTGACGGCGCTGCTGGGCCTGGGCCTGAACGAGGCCGCCTACATGGCGGAGATCTGCCGCGCCGGCCTCCTGTCGGTCGACGAGGGCCAGACCGAGGCCTCGCACGCCCTGGGCATGAGCCACGCCAAGACCCTGCGCCGGATCGTGATCCCGCAGGCGATGCGCGTGATCGTGCCGCCCACGGGCAACGAGGTCATCAACATGCTCAAGACGACCTCGCTGGTGTCGGTGGTGCAGTTCGCCGAACTGTTCCGCTACGCCCAGGACATCGGGCAGACGTCCGGTGCGCCGGTGGAGATGTACTTCCTCGCCGCGGCCTGGTACCTGATTCTCACCTCGGTCCTCAGCGTCGGCCAGTACTACATCGAGCGGTACTACGCGCGTGGTTCCAGCCGTACCCTTCCGGACACACCGCTCCAGAAGATCAAGGCGAACATGCTGTCCCTCGGAAGCTGGAGGCGCTGACCATGGGCGCGGAAAAGGTCACCGGCACGGCTCCGGCACAGTCCGAGGCCGTCGCGATGGTCAAGTCGGAGGGCGTCCACAAGTCCTTCGGCCCGGTCGAGGTCCTCAAGGGCATAGACCTGGAGGTGAAGTCGGGCGAGGTGTTCTGCCTCATCGGCCCCTCCGGCTCCGGCAAGTCGACGTTCCTCAGGTGCATCAACCACCTGGAGAAGGTCAACGCGGGGCGCCTGTACGTCGACGGGGAGCTGGTCGGCTACCGCCAGAAGGGCGACAAGCTGTACGAGCTGAAGGACAACGAGGTCGCGCTGAAGCGGCGGGACATCGGCATGGTCTTCCAGCGCTTCAACCTGTTCCCGCACCTGACGGCGCTGGAGAACATCATGGAGGCCCCGGTCCAGGTCAAGGGCGTCAACAAGACGCAGGCCCGCGAGCGCGCGGGCCAGCTCCTGGAGCGCGTGGGCCTGGCCGACAAGGCCGCCACCTACCCCTCGCAGCTCTCCGGCGGCCAGCAGCAGCGCGTGGCCATCGCCCGGGCCCTGGCCATGGACCCGAAGCTGATGCTGTTCGACGAGCCGACCTCGGCCCTGGACCCGGAGCTGGTCGGTGACGTCCTGGACGTCATGCGCGACCTGGCCGAGTCCGGCATGACGATGGTCGTCGTCACCCACGAGATGGGCTTCGCCCGCGAGGTGGGCGACAGCCTCGTCTTCATGGACGGCGGCGTGGTCGTCGAGTCCGGCAACCCGCGCGACGTCCTGACGAACCCGCAGCACGAGCGGACTCAGTCGTTCCTGTCCAAGGTGCTCTGACGACGGCTGACATACGGAAGGGGCGGTACGGGGATCCCGTACCGCCCCTTCCGCACTGCGCTAGTCCTTTGCCTTCAGCAACAGCTTCGGGCTGAGGACCAGTTCACGCAGCTGACTCTTGATCAGCGGCAGCTCGTCGAGGGGCCTACCCAGTGAGTCCGTGCCCGTGAAGCCGGTCGCGTCGTCGACCTGGACGTAGCCGCCGCTCTTCAGATAGAGCGTGGCGCTGAGATACGTGTCCCACGTCTGGATCTTGTTCGTGGCCGTCAGGACATTGAGGTGGTCCAGGCTCTCCCGGAACTCCAGGACGTTGCCGTTCGGCAGCCTCTCGAAGGTGCAGTTCTTCTCCCGGTTGTAGGGCAGGACGTACGCACTGTTACTCCAGTCCTTGGCCGCGTCGGGCCGCCAGGTGCAGGGGTTCGCCCAGCCTTTGGACCGACTCTTGCTGAACACGCCGTCGACCCTGAGGTACCCGACGCCCCCGTCCCTGCTGACCGAGTAGTCGCCCTGGTACGGGCCGATCCGGCCGGTCTGCACATATTCCGGCGTCCAGAAGAAGTCGCCGGGACGCAGGTCCACTTCACGGATCTCGCCGATCCCGGCGGGCAGCAGCTTCGCGAAGCGCGCCGCGTCCTCGGTCGCCTCGCCGGCGGGCTGGGCCGTCCCCACGTTCGGCCCAGCCTCGTCGTAAGTCAGCCACCCGGGCCCCACGACCGCACCCGCCGCGACCGCGGCCGCCACGACGACCGTCGCCCCGCCCCACCGTCGCCGCCGCAGCCGCGCGGCCCGCGCGAACACCGCCTCCGTACCGCCAGTACCGCGCGTACCGCCCCCCGCCGGCGCGGAGACCCCCTCCAGGGCCCGCCCGAGAAGATCGCGCCCCTCCAGCCACGTCTCGACCTCGTCGATCTCGTCGATGCTCATACGTGTTCCTCCCGCACCGCGGCCCTCATCGCCGCGATTCCCCTGGCCGTGTGGCTCTTGACCGTGCTCACCCGCATGCCGAGCAGGTCCGCGGTGTCGTTGACGCTGAGGTCCTCCCAGTAACGCAGCACCAGCACCGCCCGCTGCTTGGGCGCGAGCTTCGCCAGCGCGGCGCGCACCATCAGCCCCGTGTCGTTGTCGGCCGACTCGGCGGGCGTCTCCGGCAGTTCGCCGTAGGCGTGCTCGCGCCGCCAGAAGCGCCGGCGTCCCGCGATGAAGGTGTTGATCAGCGTCTGCCGCGCATAGGCCTCGAGGTTGTCCAGCCGCCCGTACCTGCGCGCGCCGAGGACGACCTTCACCAGCGTCGTCTGTACGAGATCGTCGGCCTCGTCACGGTTGCCGCAGAGCAGATAGGCGCTCCTGAACAGCGCCGTACGTCTGCCCTCCACGAAGGCGTGCAGAGTCGCGTCCGCGCCCCGCATCATCCTTCCCCCCTCTCCCGGTCCACTGGTCGAAGACCGTCTCACCCTTTCCAGTGCCGTGGGGGCCCGCACAGGACGCGGCGCACACGGAAAAGGCGGTACGGATTTCTCCCGTACCGCCGGAACCCTCCGCGGCCCCTTGCCCACTGGGTCACTTGAGCGCGAGCAGCAGCGTGTCCGAGGGGGAGCACCACACGGGACGCGCCTCCGCGAACCCCTTCTGGCGCAGCACGCGCGCGTGCCACTCGGCGGAGGGCATGTCGCCCTCGGCGTGCTCGCCGTAGATCTCGAAGCGGCGGGCGGTCGGTCCGGCGAGGACGGGGTCCTGCGCGGCGAGCTGCCACCATTCCGCCCAGTCGACGGCGCCGCCGTGTTTGGCCTGATCCATACGTGCGTGGCGCTGTGCGCGCTCCGCCGCGTTGATCCGGGGCGTGCTGTCGTCGATCATGTGGTCCGCGTTCATGAACAGACCGCCGTCGCGGACGACCTCCGCGATCCGGCCGTAGAGGTCCGCGAGGGGTTCGCTGTGCAGCCAGTGCAGGGCGGTGGCGGTCAGAACGGCGTCGTACGAGCCGTACGGCAGCCCGCTGATCCACTGCGGGTCCTTCAGGTCGGCCGTGACGAGAGTGACGCGGTCGTCGTCCGCGAAGGTGCCCTCGGCGATGGCGAGGAGCGCCGGGTCGAGGTCGACGCCGGTGCTGGTGGCCTCGGGGAACCGGTCGAGCAGGCGGGACGTGATACTTCCCGTGCCGCACGCGAGGTCGAGGACGCGCGGGGCGGGGCCGACGAGGGCCTCGACCATGTCGAGCATGATCCGGAACCGTTCCTCCCGGTCCGGCATGTACCACTCCTGCTGCCGGTCCCAGCTCGTCTGCCAGGTGTTCCAGCCGGTCTTGGCGTTCGTCCCGGTACTGGTGGT
Organism: Streptomyces sp. ADMS; assembly: GCF_033441795.1. NCBI lineage: Bacteria > Bacillati > Actinomycetota > Actinomycetes > Kitasatosporales > Streptomycetaceae > Streptomyces > Streptomyces sp. ADMS. The sequence goes on from NZ_JAVFVX010000006.1 coordinate 155,292, forward strand.
CATCGAAGCCCCTCCGTCGGCCGCTCACTCTGAACGCATGCGTAATACCCTGGAAGCAATGTCAGTCGTTACTTCCTCGGATCCACGACCATAGAACGCCCCCGTAAGGACTACAAGTGGAACTGGCCTATTACTCGGACTACGCAGTGCGCCTCGTCAACACCGAGGAACCGGCGCGTGGCAAGGACGTGCTGACCTCGATCGACGCGGTGCGCGATCTCTTTGGCGCCAACCAGCAGGCCGCCCGTCGCGCCACCGACGCCGACGTGACCCGCTTCCGCTCCGTTCGGGCCCGGCTGCGCGCGGTCTTCGAAGCGGCGGACACCGGCGACGAGACGCTCTCGGTGGACCTGCTGAACTCACTCCTGCTGGAGTTCCCGGTGAGCCCGCAGATCTCCGGGCACGACTTCCGGGACGACGACGGCCGCCCGCTGTGGCACATGCACCTCGCCGACCACCCGTCGAACGCGACCGCGGGCTTCGCGGCGACCGCCGCGATGGGCCTGGCCTTCCACCTCACCGAGTACGGCGTGGACCGCCTGGGCCTGTGCGAGGCGCCGCCCTGCCGCAACGCCTACCTCGACACCTCGACGAACCGCTCCCGGCGCTACTGCTCCGACCGCTGCGCGACCCGCGCCAACGTGGCCGCCTACCGCGCCCGCAAGCGCCTGGAGGCGGACCGGTCCGAGAAGACGGGCCTGGCGGCCGCCACCGCCCAGCGCAGCAGCGCCAGCGGCGAGCGCTGACCGGGCTTCAACGGCCGGTACCGGAACCGCACCCTGCCCAGGATCAGTTCGTGCGGCACGGTCCCGTAGTCGGTGCTGTCGCCGCCGGCGAAGGAGTTGTCCCCGAGCACCCACCAGCCGCCCTCACGCCGCTCCGCGGCCCGTTTGACGACCAGCAGGTCCTGCTGGAACGGATGGCGCAGGACGACGATGTCGCCGACCCTGACCCGGTTCCCGTACCGCACCACGAGGAAATCGCCGTGACAGAGCGTCGGCACCATGGACGGTCCTGTCACCTCGACCCACCCGAAGGGCTTCGCGGCCCCTCCATGCTCGCTCCCGTGTTCGTTCATGTGTTCGCTCTCCTGCGACAGCTCCGGCATCCCGGCACCTCCCCGGTCCTCATCCTCCGCCAGTCCCAGTCTGACCGTTCCTGGAGACTGAGCGGAAGGTGAGTCCTGTTGCCAGGACCCATGCTCAGTCGAACGCCCCGACGGTGTCGGGCGTTCTGGTTGCCCGCGTTCGCTCCGCGTCCGGGCGGCACGGATCGTGTCCGTGGTCCGGGGATGCGGGGGCGGGTTCCCTCACGCC
>NZ_JAVFVX010000070.1:0-42423 GCF_033441795.1 Streptomyces sp. ADMS
ATGAACCCCAACTTCCCCTGCAATCACGGACTCCACGCTACGAGGGGAGGGACACATGGTCGTTCCCCAAACTGACGGCGACGGACACCTCGTGGATACGGACGGAGTCCGGACCGAACGCAGTGCCGCAGTACACGTCCTCCGGCACCTGGTCGGCAAGTGAACGGGCCTCGTCAAGGTGAGTGGTGGCGGCCGAGGCATCATGTGCCCTACTCGCGATGACCGCGGCCCGCATGTGGAGGGCACCGCGTGCTGCGGTCTCCGGCGCCGTACGGGCGGCTGGCGCGGCGTCCAGGGCGTGTTCCAAGGCGCGCAGTCCAGCGGCGTAGGCGTGTGCAGCAAAGAAGGTCTCGGTGCGCACGTAGGCGACGGACGCGGAAAGGACTGGATCGCCGGCCGCCGGTACGGCCCACCGCATGAGGTCGATCAGGCGCGCCGACAGATCCCGTGCGCCGAACTTGTAGGCGACGGCATCCGCGGAACGGTAGGCCCTGACCAGAAGTCCGGCCACTTCGGCTCGCTCCGCGGCGGAAGCCCCGTGATAGGCGCGGGCAAGTTCATCCAAGAGAACGGGCAACTCGCGGGCGATGCGCATGTACTGCGCCGCCAGCCTCCAGCGGGCGGCTTCCCCGACGGCTGCGCGCAGTTCTGCGACAGGACGGACTGGGCCGTCAGCGGAAAATCGTACGTGGCGATCACCGCAGACAACACGGGCAACGCGTCGTGGACTCGAGTGTGGGCCGGGTCGCGGTCGGTGAGCAGCCGCATGGAGTCGATGCCGAGAGCGTCGGCGATGGCTTCGAGGGTAGCCTCGCTGACACCGCGCTCACCGCGCTCGACCTTGCGGATGGCGCCGAGAGAAACGCAGGCGGCATCCGCGAGTTGCTGTTGCGTCATCTTCGGGCGGGCGACACTGCGGTAGTAGGCAATCCGCCTGCCTACCCCGCCGTGGCTGCGCACGGGCATACTGACTCCATTTCAGGGCATCCCTTCCGAACCGTACCCACACAAAGATGGCGCGGGTATGCGAATGACCCCATTAGGACTGGCTGATGGCAGTATCCGCCTCTGATCAGCCCTCGGTGATCGCCATGAGCTGGGTGAGGCTGTCGATCCGCCAGTCCGCCGCCGCGACAACGTCCGCGTCGTCCGCCCACAGATACCCCCACGGCCCTCGCCGGATGTGCGCGACGCGCAGCCCCGCGGCCTTCGCCGGGAAGACATCGTTGGCCGGGTGGTCGCCCACGTACACCGTCGAGTTCGGAGCAGCCTGCGCGACCTCCACCACCCGCCGGAAGAAACCCGGTTGCGGTTTCGCGACACCCCACTCCCCCGAGGTGACGATGAGATCGGCAGGAAGGTCCAGGTCGCGCAGCAGTTCACCCGCGCGAGGTGTCTGGTTGCCGGCGATGATCACACGTACACCGGCCTCGCGGAGTGCGGCGAGAGCCGGCCGTACGTCTTGGTAGAGGTCGCTCTCATCAACGCACTCGCCGCGGCCGGCGGCTTCACGGGCCCGGTATTCGGCGGCGACGTCGATGCCCGGGCGGAGGAGCCTCAGCGCTTCGGCATTGTCCAGGCCACGAGCGACGACAGCGCCGACAAGCGCGGAGAGCGTGTGGCGGGGTACGTCCAGCCAGGACGCCCAGGCCTCCCAGTACCGGTCGTCTCGGGTGATCGTCTCGCCGACGTCGAACACGATGGTCTCAATCACCCTGGGAGCCTATGGCGTCACACCGTTGCTCATGATCCGTGCACGCAGTGGAGGTCGTGGCGCGCCGTCTCCACCGAGACGGCCGCGAATGCCGTACGGCCGCACCTGCGCCAGACCCGACTCGTACACGTAGGCCTCTCGGCGCCAGTAGTTCCAGTGCCGGGGGTCGCCGGAAGCCGTCCAGTGGACCTCCGACTCCTTATTCCAGCCCGCGTAGTGGCCCGGGCCGTCATTTTCGGCGCTGCCCAGCGTCTCGTGACCCGCTTCCTCGACGCACGGGCCCGCGAGACGCTGTCGGACGTGGGACGCCCGCCCACCGACCCGGAACCGGGCGAGCCCAAAATCGTGAGACCCTGACGCCCCCAGCTACCGGTTTGCCCAGGTTCGACCGCAGGAGAAGACTGGCCACTGTCAGAATTTTCGGGTGTGCGCGCGGCTTCAGGGAGCCGTCATGTTCGTACGCGCGGTTTACGCGACCGGTGATCCGGCAAACATCGACACGGCCATCGAGGGGCTCAGCACCGAGGGCCGGGAATTGATCGCGCGGCAGCCAGGATTCCGCGGCTTCGGGCTCTTCGTGGACCGGAAGCTCGGAAAACTGCTGACGGCCAGTTGGTGGGAGACGGAGGAGAGCCGGAGGTACAGCGACGAGGCGTTGCGCGAGCGGCGGGCGGCGCTCCTGGAGCGGTTCGCGGCGACGACAGCGACCGACAACTTCGAAGCGGTGGTCTTCCACCCGGTCCGACAGCCGAGGGCGGGAGCGGGACTGCGGGTCACCAGGGTGGAGTTCGACCCCTCGGACGCGGATCTCTTCGCCGAGACGTTCCGGGCGACAGTGATCCCCAAGCTCGAAACGCTCCCGGGACTGGCCGGGGCGTCCCTGCTCATCGACCGCGACCGGGGACGCGGGCTGGTCGCGGCCGTGTTCGCGGACCGTGAGTCCCTTGCCGCGTCCCGCGGCGGCCAGGCGGCAGCCAGGCATGAGGGCGCCGCCAAGGCACATGTCACCGTGACCGGGCTGGAGGAGTTCGAGGTCGTCTTCTCCGACGTGCGGAGCGAGTGAAGCGAGCGAGTGTGGTCAGGCGGCCTTGATCTCAGGCTCGCCCGCAGCGTCGGCCGCCTCCGACGCCTGCCGCCCCCGCATCCACACATACACCGGAATCCCCGCGAACAGGAACAGCACCCCCTGGTACACCGCCGCGTACCCCGCGCCCGCGATCAGCCAGAACGAGAACGCGAACGACAGCGCGGCGACGATCAGGTCGCGGACCAGGCCGGCCGGGCGGACGCGGTCGCGCGTGCCCTTGGCCAGCCAGTACAGCTGGGCCGCGGCCGAGAGGAGGTACGGGACGCAGCCCGTGAACGTCGTGATCAGGACCAGGACGCGGAACGTGGTGTCCGGGCCCGCCGTGTAGTTGAAGGCGATGAGGATGGTGCCGAGGACCGCGCAGGCCCAGACGCCGAAGCCGGGCACCCCGCCCTTGCCGACCTTCGCGAACGGTGCCGGGAAGAGGCCGTCGCGGGCCGCCGCGTACGGCATCTGCGCGGCCAGCAGAATCCAGCCGTTGAGGCAGCCGACGATCGACGCGACCGCGACCAGCGCGATGGCCGTGCCGCCCCAGCTGCCACCGGTGATCGCGTTCACCGCGTCGGCGAAGGGGGCGCCGGAGTCGACCAGCTTGTCGTGCGGAACCAGGCCGAAGACGGCGACGATGCCGAGGATGTAGACGAGGGCCGAGCCCAGCGTGCCCAGGACGCTCGCGCGGCCCACGTTGCGCTCGGGGTCCTCCACCTCGCCCGCGCTGACAGCCGCCGACTCGACGCCCAGGAAGCTGTAGAGGAGCAGTGCGGCGGAGGCGGCCAGGGCGCCGGGCACGCTGTCGCCCGACGCGTTGAACGGGCCGAAGTTGTCCGTGTCGATGAAGAACAGGCCGACCGTGGCGACCAGCAGCAGCGGCACGAACTTCAGGATCGTCGACACGATCTGCACGGTCCCGACCCACCGGGTGCCCGCGAAGTTCGCGGCGGCCGGCAGCCAGAGGGCCAGTATCGCGACCAGTGCCGCCAGGGTGTGACTGTCGTTCAAGGGGATCAGTACGTCCACGTAACCGACCACCGCCACCGCCAGGGCGGCGATGCTGACCCAGGTCATCGTCCAGTACGACCACGCCGACAGGAAGCCCGCGAAGGGGCCGAACGCGTCGCGCGGGTAGACGTACAGGCCGCCGGTGACCGGGCTGCGGCGGGCCAGCCTGCCGAAGAGCAGGGCGAGCAGCACCGCGCCTACGGACAGGACCAGGAAGGCGACCAGGCTGACCGAGCCGTACGGGGCGACCGTGGCGGGCAGGACGAAGATGCCGCCGCCGATGATGTTGCCCATGACGAGCGCGGTGGCGGCGGCCAAACCGAAGGTGCGGCGTCGGGGCGAGGTCGCGGTCGGCGAGGTCGGAGTCAGCTCCGGCTCGTCGGCCTCGGTGGTGCTGGGAGCAGTCATGACACTTCCGGTGGGCGGGGAGGGACGGGGACGGGGACGGCTGGGAACATACGAGAAGAGGGCCGGGAAGGGGTGGGGAGGACGCGATCGTAACTCGCCATCCCACATGGTGGGCCATCTGTTCATGTACTGGACACATACGGTCGTCGGGTCCGCCGTCGACTAGCGTCGAGGCATGACCAGCGAGACCAGCGAAGCCTTCCGCTCCTCCGCCCTTTCCTTCTCCGCCGCCCTGGCCACCGGCGCGCCCCTCGTCCTCGACGGCGGCATGTCCAACCAGCTGGGGTCCGCCGGGCACGATCTGAGCGACGAGCTGTGGTCGGCGCGGTTGCTCGTCGAGCAGCCCGAGGCGATCGTCGACGCGCACCTCGCCTATTACGAGGCGGGCGCGGACGTCGCGATCACCTCCAGCTACCAGGCCACCTTCGCCGGCTTCGCCAAGCGGGGCATCGGCCGGGAGCGGGCCGGCGAGCTGCTCGGGCTGAGCGTGGAACTGGCCCGTGAGGCCGCGCGCCGGGCGGAGACGGAGCGGCCGTTGTGGGTGGCGGCGTCCGTCGGGCCGTACGGAGCGATGCTCGCGGACGGGTCCGAGTACCGGGGGCGGTACGGGCTGAGCGTCGACGAGCTGGAGCGTTTCCACCGGCCTCGGCTGGAGGTGCTGGCCGCCGCCGGGCCCGATGTGCTGGCCCTGGAGACGATTCCGGACGCCGAGGAGGCCGAGGCCCTGCTGCGCGCGGCGCGCGGGCTCGGAGTGCCGGTCTGGCTGTCGTACAGCGTGGCCGGGGAGCGGACGCGGGCCGGTCAGCCGTTGGCGGAGGCGTTCGCGTTGGCCGGGGAGGCGGACGAGGTCGTCGCGGTCGGCGTGAACTGCTGCGTGCCCGAGGACGTGGACGGGGCCGTGGAACTGGCGGCCCGGGTGACCGGGAAGCCGGTCGTGGTCTATCCCAACAGCGGTGAGGTCTGGGACGCCGACGCCCGTGCCTGGCGCGGCAGTTCGACCTTCGCCGCCGGGCAGGTGACGGGCTGGCGGGACGCGGGGGCGCGGCTGATCGGCGGGTGCTGCCGGGTGGGGCCGGGGGCGATCGCGTCGATCGCCGACACGCTGCGGTGACCCGTCCGCGGCGTGGTGAGACTTTCGGCTTCCGGGCCCTCGTGCTGCGGCTCCCGTCCGTTCACGTCCGCTGCTAGCCTCCGGACGGGAACCGGTTGCCGACTGTTGCTGCCGTACTTCCCACGGCGAGGGGGGTAGCACCATGACGAGGAAGAGCAACACCGGGGACAGCCCGACGCGCAGCACCATCCGCGACGTGGCGGCCCGCGCCGGGGTGTCCGCGTCCACCGTGTCCCGGGTGCTCGGCGGTGACTACCCGGTGAGCACCGCGACCCGTACCAGCGTCCTGCGGGCGGTGCGTGAGCTGGACTATGTCGCCGACGCGCGCGCCAAGGCGATCGCCGGTGTGGTGACGCCCACGCTCGCCTTCGTGCTCGACGACATCACCGGGCCGTCGTTCGCGCTCATGGCGCACGGCGTGGAACGCGAGGCGACCCGGCTCGGTCATCTGTGCCTGGTGTGCAGCACGGACGGTGACACCGCGCACGAACTGGAGTTCGTCGAGATGATGCGCGCCCAGCGCGCCGCCGCCGTGATCCTGGTCGGCGGTACCGCCGACACTCCCGAGTACCGCACCCGCACGGCCCGTATCGCCGACTCCCTGGCCTCCGTCGGCTCCCGGCTCGTGCTGTGCGGCCGGCCGCCGCTGACCCCCGGTACGCCGGTCACGGTCATCGAGTACGACAACGAGGGCGGCGCCTACGCCCTGTGCGCCCACATCCTGTCCCAGGGCCACCAGCGCGTCCTCTTCCTGGGCGGCCACCCCGACCACACCACCGCCCAGGGCCGCGCACGCGGCTACACCGCCGCCCATCGTGCACGCGGCCTGGAGCCCGACCCGGCGCTGTGTCTGCACGGCGACTTCACACGGGACTCGGGCCACCGCCTGATGCGTCAAGCCCTGTCCCGGGGGCTGGAGTTCACGGCCGTGATGGCCGCCACCGACATGGTCGCCGCCGGTGCGCTGACCGCCCTCCACGAGGCCGGGCTCTCCGTGCCCGGCGACGTTTCACTGGCCGGGTACGACGACATCCCGTTCGCCCGCGACCTGCACCCGGCGCTCACCACGGTCCACGTCCCGTACGAGGAACTGGGCCGCCTCGCCGTCCGCACCGCCCTCGGCCGCACCCCGGACGCCCCGGACGAGCACCTGCTGCTGGGCACACATGTCGTCGTACGGAACTCGGTGCGCAACTCGGTACGGAACCCCGGACCGGCAGCGGGAGCCGCGGTCGGCTGAGCGTTCCGCGTCCGCGCCGCACCGGGGCTGGTGTCGGTGATCAGTGTCGGTGGACGGCACCGGGGAGGCGGAGACGTCGTACGACCGACCCTGTTTCCGTACTGCGCGGGAGCGAACCGGGCCGAGGGGCCGGCCTCAGGGCGGAGTCCGGTGGCGTGACGTCGGCCGCCCACAGCGCCAGTTCCCTGTCCCGTGGGCCTTCAACGGTGTGCGGGTCGCCGTCGCCGAAGACGCGCACCGGGTGGGAGGCGTCCCAGGGCCGCCAGCCCGGGTCGCCGTCGACGGCGAAGCGTACCCACGCCGTGTGCATGGCCTCGGCAAGGTCCTGGGGGGCACCCTCGCCCGCGAGCTTGGCAGACTCGGGTGCCTGGTGGGTGTCGAACACGAATCCCAGTTCGATGGCGTGGCAGGCGCCCAGGCCGGGCCTGGTGGACGGCCAGGCGAACTCGTACACATACGCCCGGCCGCTCTCGCCGCGGGTGTCCGCGAGCCGGTGCAGCGGTACGCGGAGCAGGTGGTCGGTGACCAGCCGGCCGACGAGGTCGGCCGTGCCGGAGCCGGGGTGCAGGGTGCGGTAGCCGCGCGGGACCTCGGGGCCGCAGTGGCAGCGGGCCATGGAGCCGGCCAGGGCGACCGTGCCGAGCCGGTCGACTCGCTCCAGGAGTCCGCCCGGCACCAGCCACAGCCGGTGCTCGTCCCGCGTCCAGCCCAGGAGCAGGTCGATGTCGGTGGCGACCCCGTCGGTCAGTGCCTCCAGGGGGTCGCGGGGCACGAGGTCGCCGTCGACGACGATGCCGAAGGCGGGCCCGCCGAGGACCGGGCTGCTCAGCCGCCCCACCTCGCCCTGGACACGCAACAGCGACTCGCGGCCGACGGCGGCGAAGGCCTCGGCGGTCGCCGGGATCTTCAGCCGGGTCGCCATCCGGCGCACCATTCGCCGTACCTTGTCGCGGTCGCTCACCTCGGGCGGCCCGCTCTGCAGGACGGCGCGGTGGAAGAGCCCCCGGGCCCGGGGCGAGGCGAGGAGTGCGCCGATGCTGATCGCGCCGGCCGACTGGCCGAAGACGGTGACACGGTCGGGGTCGCCACCGAAGGCCGCGATCGACACCCGAACCCACTCCAGCGCGGCGAGCTGGTCGCGCAGTCCCGGATTCGGCGGTGCGTCGGGGAAGAGGCCGTAACCCTCCACACCCAGCCGGTAGTTGACCGAGACGAGGACCACGCCGTCGCGGGCGAAGGCATGACCGTCGTAGACGGGCACCGCCGAGGAGCCTCGGGTCAGGGCGCCGCCGTGGATCCACACCATGACCGGGAGCCGGGCGCCATGGCCGGGCTCCGGTGTCCACACGTTGAGGTTGAGACAGTCGTCGCCGGGCACCACCGGGTCCGACAGCAGCCGGGCGAAGGCTGCGGAGTACGGCGGTTGCGGCGCGCTGGAACCGAAGGCGCCCGCGTCGCGCACCCCGTCCCAGGGGGCGGGCGGCACGGGCGGCCTGAACCGGCGGGGGCCGAAGGGCGGGGCGGCGTACGGGATGCCGCGGAACACGGCGATCCCGTCGCCCTCGTATCTGCCGCGGACGTTCCCGTGGGGCGTCCGCACGACGGGCCTCGCCGGTTCTGCCGTCATCCGCCCACCAGCTCCCTCACCGCCGCTCGTGAACCGTTCAGATCAGAGCAACACATGACCTGGCGGTATTCCCGCGGAGGGAGCCATTCGATGGGTGATCCGGCGGCTATTTGGCGTACATCAGCGTGCCGAAGCCGAGCTGGTCGAAGCCGCCGCTCGTCGTGCCGTAGTCACCTCCCCCGCCCTCGGGCCGGACGCTCTCGGCCATCGCCTGGATGTAGGGGACGGACAGGCCGCGCCGCTTGGCGTAGTGGTGGTAGAGGAGGTCCCAGACCGGGCGGACCTGGCCCCGGCTCGCGGAGGAGATCACGGTGTGGGACTGCCGCGAGCAGCTCTGGCCGGTGCCCCAGGTGTAGGTGGAGAACGGGACGTCGTTGCCCAGGTTGTACTTGGCGACGTACTGGGCGGCCTTCATGAACCGGTTGCTGTCGTAGCCGTACAGGTCGTCGCCCTGGGACCACGCCATCTCGCAGAAGGCACCCATCTGGCCCATGCCCATCATGGTGTGCCCCTGGTCGCGCCCCGACTCCTGCCACTGGCCGAGGGCGTAGCCCGCGGAGTCGGTGTGGAGGTACGGGACGGCATGGGTGATGGAGCCGTTTCCGGCGCCGGACCTGAAGTAGCCGACCGCCTGGTCGTACTTGGCCGCGTCGTCGCACAGGATCCCGATCGCGAGGATCGAGTTCATGTTGCAGAGGTCCCAGTTGGCCCAGTAGTTGGTGATACAGGCGTCGTTGTGGCCGGTGAGGAACTGGTTGTTGAGGGGGTAGAAGACGTCGAGCATCATCGTCCTGAACCGGTCGAGGTCGAACCCGCTGTAGCCGCGCATGAGTTCGGCGGCGTTGGCGAACTGGTAGCCGTAGATCCCGGCGGCCAGGAAGCGGTCGGCGTTGCCGGTGACGCTGGTGAGGGTGGACGACCAGGCGTTGAGGATGGCGACCGCCGTGTCTCCGTTGGCCGTCGTGCCGGCGACCTTCCAGCGCAGGGCGTTCTGGTAGGCGGCGTGGATGTCGTTGTAGAGGATGCCGTAGTTCTCGCCGGTGCCGCCCCGGATGATCGTGGCCTGCGGCCGGGGCGTCCAGGTCGACGCCGAGTGGGAGTTGGCGGTGAGGCGGTGCCAGCCGGCGAGCCAGGGGTCGTTGCCGGCGGCTACCCGCACCTTGGCGCGGTTGAGTTCGCCGTAGGCGTGCAGCATGCCGGGGTGGGTGAAGGCCGCGGGCGCGGCCTCGGCGGAGGGGGCCGTGAGCGCGGCGGCTGACGCGCCCACGACGAGAGCGGCGGTGAGACCGCCGGCGGACCTCAGCAGTCCGCGGCGGCTCAACTCGGTTCGGGTGTCGTGAACTTGGTGCGTGCAGGAGTGCTGGTGGGGGTTTTCGCGGCTCATTGCGATGCATCTCCAATCCTGGGACGTGTGTCCAGGTGGATCAGGTGGGGATGATGCTCACCTCGTCGAAGACCGAGGTGCAGCGGGCCAGGGGGTCGCGGGAGCAGACCACGAGGCCCACGTAGTAGGGGGCGTCACCGAAGCCGGGGACGTCCCCCTCGGTGAGGGGGGTCCAGCTGACGCCGTCATCGGTGGAGAAGGCTGCGGAGAAGGTGGTCCCGGCACGCTTCAGCCGTAGCAGACAAGGGAGTTGGAGAGTTGTGGAGGTTCCGGTGAAGGTCGAGGCGCCCGCCACCGTCTTGCGCAGCATCAGCTGCGCGGTGGCACCCCCGGTGACGATCGCTCCGGCCGCCTGGTCGAACGGCGACAGGGACTTGGCCATCAGCAGCCCGACCCGGTCGGCGGTCGTGGCACCGGTACGGGAGACCAGCCGGGCGGTGACCTCACAGTCGCCGGTGACCGGCCGACGGACGAACTGCCCCGTCACTCCCTGGCCGTTGACGTTCAGGTCGACCCCGGCACCCCGGACGACGAAGGTCCCGTCCTCGTACGCCGTACTGCCGGGCGTCCTGACCGCGACCACGCCGAGGGTCCCGAAAAGCCGGTCGTCGAGGACCACGTCGCCGAGGTCGCCGTACGTCCACGGCTCGGGCGGAGCCGTGGCGACCGTGAGACCGAGCGTGCCGGCGCCGTCGCCGGCGGCGTTGCCCGCGCCGGTGGCGACGGTGAACTCGCCCGTCCCCTTGGGGGTTCCGCAGACGACACCGGTGCGCCTGTCGAGGCGCAGACCGTCCGGCAGGCCGTCGGCGGTGAACCGTATGGGCTCGTGCGAGGCGCGCAGCACATACCGGAAGGGGACACCCTTGTTCGCGAACGCGGTGGTGGAGGTGAGTTCCGGTACCGAGGGGGCCGGCATCGGCGCGGCGGCCGGCGCCGAGAGCGGGCCGCGTCCGCCACCGTTCGACTTGGCGACGACGTAGTGGTACGTCGTACCGGGCGTGCCCGTGGCGTCCGTGTACGTGATGCGGGTGCCGAACCCGACCGGGCCGACGGCGGTCGCGATCGTCGCGTACGGGCCGTCCGCGCCGGTGGACCGCAGCACCCTGTACCGGGCCGAGAGGTCCGGGTCGGTCCAGGCCAGCTCCACGGCGTCCGCGCCGGCGGTCGCCCGCAGGTCGGTGACGGTGCGTCCGGGGCGCGGAGTGCTCCACACCGCGCCGGTGGCCGACGACGTCACGGTGACGTTGTCGAAGGCGCCGGTGCCGGTCTCGGCGTAGTCCTCGTCGACGCCCAGACAGGAGGTGAGGGCGAGCCCGGCGTACGCGGTTCGCCCCAACCGCACCTCCGTCGAACCGACTTCCGTCCAGTGGATGCCGTCCGGCGAGATGGCTCCGGTGCAGCGCCGGCCCTCGCGGGTGACACGCACCCAGTACGGCATGCGCAGCCGGTAGCCGTCGCCCGCGCCCTCGACGTACGGGGCCTCGATCGGGGTCGCCGACTCCGGCAGCTCCCCGAGGCTGGAGATCGGGAAGGAGGCGCTCGTGGTGATGGCCGTCTGCTGACTGGGCGGCACGGGGGTGCTGCCGGTGGCGGACACCGACGCCCCGGCCTTCGGGCGAACGGTCCACACACCGCTCCAGGTGTGCAGCGGCAGCCCCTGGATCAGCATCGACGCGTGCGGGGCGGCGGCGTCGAGGGAGCCACGCAGGGTGACGCCGATCTTGGAGTACTGGGAGCTGAGCGGGAACACGACGCGCGCGGTGACGGAGCCGTCGCCGGGCAGCAGCAGGTGCGCCACCCGGTGGGTGTCCGCGGTGCCGCTCGCCTCCAGGACGAACCGTTCGCCGTCGAAGTGGGCGGATCCGGCGCGCTTCACGTCCCCGGCGTCCCGGGTGGCCCAGGGCTCGGGCAGGCCTGCGGTGGCCGCCACCCATCCCGAACTGCCGCTCCTGCCCATGGAGTTGATGGCAGTGACCTTGTAGTAGTAGGTCCGTCCCGTGCGTACGCCCTTGTCGGTGTACGTGGGCTGGTCGATGCCGGAGGCGATCTCCTCGTACGGTCCGTCGGGCCTGGTGCCCCGCTGGACGGTGTACCCGTCCGCCCAGGCGGACGGCACCCAGCCGACGGTGACGGTCTGGTTGTCGCCCACCGCCGTGACGCCCGCCGGAGTCGTGGGCCCGGCCGGTGAGGGTGCCCTGGTGCCCGCGCAGGTGAAGGTGCCGAAGCCGGGCAGGTCGTCGTTGCTGCCCTCGACGACGCGGATGCCGCCGGTGCCGCGGAAGACGGCGGCCCTGGTGTACGGGGTGTCGAGGCCCCGGACGCCGGAGTAGTGGGCGTAGTACATCTCGTAGACCGGGGGCAGGTTGCCTCGGACCTTGTTGGAGACGGTCGTCTTGATGTACTTGCCGGTGCGGTCGAGGTCGGGGGTGAAGGGGACGTCTCCGCCGAGGTTGTACTTGGCCGCGTACTCGGCGTTGGCGAGGATGCGGTTGCCGTCGAAGCCCCACAGGTCGACGCCCTGGTTCCAGGCGACCTGCGCGGCGTCGCCCATCAGGCCGATGGCGAGCTGTTCGTGGCCCTGGTCGCGGCCGCTTTCCTGGCCCTGGCCCGCGTCGGTGACGATGCGGCCGCGGACGCTGCCGTTGCCCGTACCGGCCGCGACGAATCGGAGCGCGTCCTCGAAGAGGGTGGGCTCCTCGCAGAACACGCCGATGGCGAGAATCGTCTGAATGGCCGTCAGGTCCCAGTTGCCGTTGGCGTAGAGCATGTAGCCGGACACGGCCGGGTACCAGACGTCCAGGAAGGACCGCTCGCAGCGCGCGATGTCGTCCGCGCCCCAGCCGTCGTAACCGGTGTGCCGCAGCAGTTCGGCCGCGTTGACGAACTTGAAGGCCTGCAGTCCCGCGCCGAGGGGGCCGTCGGCCCCGGTGATCGCGGTGAGCGACCTGGACCAGGCGTTGAGGATGTCCCGGGCCTTGTCCGCGTTGGCGCGGTCGCCGGTGACGCACCACATCAAAGCGTTCTGACAGGCGGCGGCAGAGTCGGCGACGGCCTGGTTCTGGAAGTTGGTGGGGCCACGGCCCCACGAGGTGATCTGGCCGGTGTTCTGGACCGTGTACGCCGACTTCGAGCGGGCATGAGCCGCGAACGTCAGGTAGCCGTCGTGGACCGGGGACTCCTGGGCGGCGACCGCGGCCTTCATACGGGCGAGGTCGTCGGCGCCGTACAGCAGTCCGGGATGGGCGAAGGCGCGGGGTGCGGTCCTGGCGTCCTGGGCCCCCGCCGCCGCGGCGGAGGCGGACATCAGTCCACCTCCGGCCGCGGCCACGAGGCCCGCCGCGCCGAGGAGGTTTCTTCGGCTGAGAGGAAGCACGGGTGACTCCATGGTTCGTTCGGGAATGGTGCGTCACGCGTGCTGGACGGTGAACGTGACGGTCTGGGTCGCGGTGCCCACGCTGTTGGCGGCCGAGACGGTGGCGGTGAACCTGCCGGCCTTGTCCCTGACGGTGCCGGAGATCAGGCCCGTGGCGGTGTCGATGTCCAGACCCTTCGGCAGGCCGTGGGCGGCGAACGAGGTCGGCAGGGCGCCGGCCGTGATCAGGTGGTTGAAGACCTGGTTCCTGGTGGCCGTGGCCTGGTCCGGGCTGGTGATCGACGGCTTGTCGGCGGACGTGGCCTCGGTGGAGTTCAGGAACCGGGTGTCCAGGACGTGTTCGTTGGCGTACGCCGGCATCATGTCCGTGAACTTGTACCAGCCGGGCTTCTTCATCCCGTTGCCGATGAACCTGCCGTTGATGACGAGGTTCTGGAACGTCACGTTCCTGATGGCATGGTCCGCGTCGTAGCCGACCATGACGGACGGGTTGGCGTGCGTCCCGTTGTACGTCAGGTTCTTGATGTACACCCCGTCGATGCCCCGGCCGACGGAGGTGTTGTACGACTTGTTGTACATGACCCGCATGTTGATCAGCTGACCCCAGCGGAAGTCCTCCACCCGGATGTCCTGGGCGCGGACGTTGCGCAGCAGGTTGCTGTCACCGGGGTTGAGCGCGATGCAGCCCTGGTAGTCCGTCTGCGGTTCGCGGTGGTCGAGGATGTCGATGTTGCTGAAGACGAGGTTCTCGATGGTCTCCGGCTTGTCGGTGTTGCCGTGCGTGCCGACGTTGATCGGGTGCGCCACGTCCGCCCAGAGGGTGGAGTTGCGGACGGTGATGTTGCGGCAGTCGCCGTAGTAGTCCCAGCGGTGGGCGTAGATAGCGATGCAGTCGTCGGAGTTGCGCATCCAGACGTTGTCGATGAGCACGTCCTCGCTGCAGAAGACGTCGATGCCGTCGCCCCACTGGCCGTGGCTGTAGGAGTGGAAGTCGCGTACGGTGACCTGCTTCGACTGACCGACGGTGCAGGCATAGCCGCTGCTCGGGTTGAGCACCATGATGCCGTCGATCTCGATGTTCCTGGAGTACTGGAGAAGGACACCGCTGGGCGAGTTGTACAGCACGCCACGGCCGCGCAGCCGGGCGTTCTCGACGTTGACGAACTCCACCCGGGACGTCAGGACGGCGCCGCCGGCCAGGTAGACCGTCTTGCCGCTGGGCACCTTCACCACGTTGTCGGTGGTGTTGTGCAGGCCCGGCCCGAAGTAGATGACGTCCGGGTCGTCGGGGTCGGGTACGTGCCTCTCGACCGGGTTGGCGTGCAACTGCAGGTTGTTGAAGATCTCGCCGTCGATCTCGATGGAGAGGTTGCGCGGCTCGGTGAGGGTGAAGCTCACCGTGGCGCCGTCCACCGTGAACGGGGTGCCGTACGACAGGGGACGGATCCGCGCTGTGCCGACGGTCCCCTTGGACGAGGTGACGGCGACCTCCACGGTGCCGTTGAAGTCGAACGTGGCGACGGAGGAATTGAAGACCGGACCACTGCCCGTGTTCGCGTCTATCTGCTTCGCTCTGGCGCGGTAGATCGGCACCGGCTGCCACTCTCCGCCCGGCGTCCGGGCTTTGACGGAGAAGCTCGCGTTGGTCGGGACCCCGCTCGGGATGGGGTACACCACCAGCTTGTCGGGCGCTCCGGGCGTGTCGCCGGCTCTGGCGGTACCGGCCGCGGCGCCGATCAGTGAGTAGGCGGCGGCGGTGGCACCGGCGGCCTGAAGGAGGGTGCGCCGGGACAGACCGGTGCTCTCGGTGTCTTTCATGGAGTGGTTCCTTTGGAAGGAGGGGAAGACGATCGATACCCAGCTCGCGCTGCGCCTGCTCGGCGGAGACGTCGTCGAGTTCGGCCATCATGGTGATGGACTCACCGCCGCCCGTGGCCGCGCCGGCGACCCGCAGGGCGCAGCCGCTCAGCGCCGTCGCGCCGGCCGCCGCACCACCGGCTGCCGAGAGGGCGAGAGACCGGCGGCGGCTCGGGTGTGTACCGGTGACCTGTGCGTGCATGAACGTCCCACCTCCTGCTGTGTCTGGTGCGTGGTGCGGATATCGGCCGAGAACCCGGACAGCAACCGGTTGTTGTCCGTCGCGGCAGAGCTTCTTCCTGTCAGCAAAAGGCGTCAAGACCCCCAGCCGACTTTCGAGAAGACTGATTTCCCTCGTTGACACGAGTCAGTTCAGCAACCGGTTTCTGACGGGTCGGGCAGTTCTCGTACGTCGAACCAGTCGAAGTCGGCCGGGGCGCGGGTGCCGCCCAGGTCCTGGGCGCAGACGCCGACGAACGCGCCGGTGAAGCGCAGCCGTTCGCCGTAGTCGTCGGAGAGCCTGCTCGCGTCGAGGACGGGTCCGACCGGCCGCCAGTCCGTGCCGTCGGGGGAGGCGGAGAAGCGGAGCTCGGCGCCGTCGAAGCGGGCCCGCAGATGCACCAGAGGCCAGTCGTCGACGACGAGTTCGGAGTCCGGGAACTCCCCGTACGCCCCGTCGTCGGTCTGGACCACGCCCAGCACCCTGCCCCTGCCCTCGGCGTGGGTGAGGCGCAGGTAGTAGTGCTGGGTGGTGTCGTACCAGCAGATCAGACCGGCCAGTTGGGTGAAGTGGGCGGGGCGGAAGTCGACCACCGTCGTCATCTCGCAGCGCACCGAGGTCAGCCGGCGCGCGACCAGACTCTGGCCGTACCGTGAGTGCGGGCTCTGACGGCCGCGCAGCCGCAGGTGACCGGGCCTCTCGTCGAGGGTGAGCCAGTCGGGGGCGGCGGGGACGCGCAGGGTGCTCCAGTGGCCGGGGAGAGCGGGGCCGTCGAAGTCGTCGTGCTCAGCGGCCTTTACCGGAGCGCCGGTCGGCCTATCCGCTCCCCCGGGCGCCACGACCTCCAGGCTCGGCCGGCGTCCCCCGTCCGCCAGTCGCAGCCAGCCGTCGTCCGTCCAGGTCACGCGTTGCAGACAGGTCTCCCGCCCGAGCACACAGCGCGGTCCGTCGGGGGTGGCCACGGGACGGGAGGCCAGATGGGCGAGGTACCACTCCCCCGCCTCCGTGCACACCAACTCCCCGTGCCCGGCCTTCTGCAGCGGCCAGTCGGGAATGTCCCGGGTCGTCAGGAGGGAGCCCCGCGGGTCGAGTTCATAGGGTCCGGCGAGTTCGCGGGAGCGCGCCATCAGGATGCCGTGGTTCCAGCCGGTGCCGCCCTCGGCGAGCATCAGGTAGTACCAGCCGCCCTGCCGGTACACGTTGGGACCCTCGATCAGCTCCTCGTGGGTGAGGATCGTCCGGGGCGCTCCGATCAGAGCCTGTTTCTGCGCGTCGTATTCCTGCAGCAGGATTCCGGCGAACGACGGATGCCCCTCGCGCGGGTCCCACTGCATGTTGAGCAGCCAGCTGCGGCCGTCCTCGTCATGGAAGAAGGACGGGTCGAACCCGGAGGAGTTCAGGAATATCGGGTCCGACCACGGACCCTCGATCGACTCGGCGGTCATGAGGTGGTTGTCGAGGTCCTTGTAGGGGGAGCCGACGGTCCGGACGACGCTGTACACCATCCAGAACCGCCCCTCGTGGTACGACAGCGAGGGCGCCCACACCCCGCCCGAGTCGGGGACTCCGCGCAGGTCGAGGAGGTCGGCGCGGTCCAGGACATGACCGGCGGGTCTCCAGTGGACGAGGTCCGTCGAGTGGTGCACGGGGAGGCCCGGGAACCACTCGAAGGTGGAGGTGGCGAGGTAGTAGTCGGCGCCGACCCTCAGGATGCTCGGGTCCGGGTGGAATCCGGGGAGCACGGGGTTGCTGATGTGGCCTGCGGTCATGGCCTCACTTCTCATGTCCTGTCCTGACACCTGTTCCGCTTTCGCGTTCGGTATTTCGAAATTTTCGGTCGGTGTGATCCTTTTGAATTCCTGCGTCTTCACGCCGTGTTGAGGCGGGCTTAATGTAGGAACCGGTTGCTACGCGGTCAATGTTTCCGTCGTGTGAGCAGTGCTATTCGAAACTTTCGATGGCCCTCGGGCGGGCCGGAGAGGCGGTTGGAGATGGTCCGCACCGGGGGTGGCAGCGCGCCGACGGGCCCCACGCTGGCGGTCGTGGCCCGGGAGGCCGGGGTCTCCGTGCCGACCGCCTCGAAGGTCGTCAACGGCCGGGAGGACGTGGCTCCGGAGACCCGGCGGCGGGTCTCCGAGGCGCTGGACCGGCTCGGCTATGTCCGCAGACCCCGCTTCGACGCGTCGAAGGCGCCCGGCATGGTCGATCTCGTCGTCCACTCGCTGGACAGCTCCTGGTCGGGGGCGATCCTGCACGGCGTGGAGGAGGCGGCGCACGACGCGGGCCTTGAGGTGGTCGTGTCGGCGGGCCTGACCCGGACCCGGGGCGGGCGCCCGGAACGCGGCTGGCTGGACAAGCTGACGACCCGTGGCTCCTGTGGCGTCCTGTTCAACCTCGCCGAGCTGACCCCGTCCCAGTACGCCTGGCTCGACCAGCACCACATCCCGTTCGTGATGATCGACCCGGTGCTGGAACCGCCGCCGGGGGTGGTGTCGGTGGGCGCGGCCAACTGGCACGGCGGAGTGACGTCGGCCGAACATCTGCTGGCCCTGGGGCACGAGCGCATCGCGGTCATCGCCGGCTACCGGCGCAAGATGTGCAGCAGCGCCCGGGTGGCCGGGTATCGCTCGGCGCTCGTCACGGCCGGGGTGCGCCAGCGCCCCGAGTACATCCGCTACGGCAGCTTCGACGAGACGGTCGCCCGCCGGCGCATGCTGGAGCTGCTCGACCTGCCCGAGCCGCCGACGGCGGTGTTCGTCTGCTCGGACAAGATGGCGCTCGGGGTGTACCGGGCTTTGGCGGAGCGGGGGTTGAGGGTGCCGGAGGACGTGAGCGTGGTCGGGTTCGACGATCTGCCCGAGTCACGGTGGGTCACTCCGGCGCTCACCACTGTCCGGCAGCCGTTGTCGGAGATGGCGGGGGCCGCGGTGCGGTTGCTGGTGCGGATGATGGAGAGGGAGCGGCCGGAGGGAACGCGTACGGAGTTGTCCACGCGACTGGTTGTGCGGGGCAGTACGGCTGCGTACGGCTCCGGCGGGCCAGGAGCCTGATGTGTGGTTTCTGGCTGCGGGGCGGTGGGGGGCTGGTCGCGCAGTTCCGCGCGCCCCTAAAAGGGGCCCGCTCGGCCGACGCCCGTCGCCCAGGTGATCCCGCCTCGCAGGTGGGCTCGGAAGTCCGGGTCGTCGTACGCCTCCGAGGCGTGACCGAAGGACGTGCAGAAGACCCGGCCGGCGCCTTGCTCCCTGCACCACGCCAGGGGGTGGTCGTCGGCCATTCCGCCGCCCTCGTACGAGGACTCGTCCGCGGAGACCAGTACGTGGGCCGTGTCTCTCGGGTTGCTGCGGAAGTCGTACCACTCGTCGGTGAAGTGCCAGACGGCGGGCAGGTGCGCGGTCGCGGGGTGTTCGCGGTCCTCGATCACGGCCTTGGCTGGCTGATACGCCGGGTGCTGCGCGAACCGGGCGCCGAGCAACTCACCGTAGTACGGCCAGTCGCACTCCGTGCAGGCCGCCGCGTGTACGCCGACGAACCCGCCGTCCGCCTCGACGTACGCGGCGAGCAGCTCGCGCCCGGCGGGTGTCAGTACCTCTCCGCTGGTGGAGAGGAACACGACGGCCGCGTACCCGTCCAGGGTTCGCTCGAAGGCCTCGGGGTCCTCGGTGTGGTCCACGTCGAAGTCTCCGAGTGTGCGAACGGCGGCCACGGCGGCCGGGATCGAGTCGTGCCGGAAGCCGGTGGTGCGGGTGTGGACGAGGAGTCTCGGTGTCATGGGCACCCACCCTGTTCCGAGGGCGTGTTCTCGCCGTCAGCCCGCCAGGTTCAGGTTCCAGGTGCGGGAACGGTCCCCGTCGCAGTCGAACTGCACCAGGGTGACGTTGTTGTCGGTGGAACGGCCACCGGCGACCGTCGCGCACTTGCCCGTCTGGTCGTTGACGAGTTCGTAGGAACTGCCGTCCCAGTTGACGAGGCTCCAGCGGCGCGAGGGATCCGAGTCGCAGGTGAACTGGACCAGTTCGACGTTGTTCTCGGTGGAGCGCCCGCCCGCGACCGTCGCGCACTTGCGCGTCTGCGCGTTGACGAGCTGGTAGGAGTTGTCATCCCCGTTGGTGAGCCTCCAGCGGCGCGAGGGGTCCGTGTCACAGGTGAACTGGACGAGCCGGACGTTGTTCTCGGTCGAACGCCCGCCCGCGACCGTCATGCACTTGCCGGTCTGCGGGTTCTTGATCTGGAAGGCGGCTCCCGAGATCACTGCTGCGGAGCTCTGGGAGCCCGTTTTCTCCGGCTGGGCGATCGTGGGAGTGGGCAGCAGCAGGACGCCGCCGGCGACCAGGACCGTCGATGCCGTCACAAGACGGTGTGCCCGGGTGTGCTTGCGCATGGCAGCACTCCTCACTTGGCAAGGGGAGAGAGGTCTGCGGAGGGGTGTGGGGCGGTGGGCTGCCGCGGTCGGGAGACCGGGCCGGCTCCGGGCGAGGGGCTCTGGCCACCGATCAAGGTGCAGCTGTCCCTCCCACTATTGGCGCCCTCCCCCGGGCCCGCAACCGGGGTGGGACCGAGGACGCCTCGCGTCCGATTCCTTCAAGACCGGTCACCGGCGTCGCGCCTAACGTGGCCGTATGACCTCACAACCGACCCCCCGCCCCACTCCCCGGTTCGACGCCATCGGCATCGTCACGGCCGACCTCGCCGCCTCCGTCGCCTTCTACCGCCAGCTCGGGCTCGACTTCCCCGAGGGGGCCGAGCGGCAGCCGCACGTCGAGGCCGAACTGCCGGGCGGGCTGCGGCTGATGCTCGACACCGAGGACACCGTCCGGTCCTTCCACCCCGGCTGGCAGCCACCGACCGGGGGCGGGCGGATCGGGCTGGCCGTACTGTGCGGCTCGGCCGCGGAAGTCGACGCCCTGTACGAGGAGTTGGTGGGCGCCGGGCATCGGAGCGAGCTGAAGCCGTGGGACGCCGTATGGGGACAGCGGTACGCGTGTGTGCTCGACCCGGACGGCAACGGTGTCGACCTGTTCGCGCCCAGCGCTCCGCCGGAGGCTCAGTGACTGGCGGACCGGTGGGAGCTGGTCTCGCCCACGCGGCAGAACCGCGAGACGTCACAGCCCCGCGCCTCCTCAGGGCACTTCAGGCCCCGCCGCCCACCAGTCGCCCCAGCGGCATCCCTGCCAACTCCCGTACGTCACGCGCAAGGTGAGCCTGGTCCGCGTACCCCGCACGCGCCGCCGTCTCCGCGAAGGGCACCCCCTTTCGCGCCAGGGCCAGGGCGCGCTGGAGGCGGAGGATGCGCGCCAGGGTCTTGGGGCCGTAGCCGAAGGCGGACAGGGAGCGGCGGTGCAACTGGCGTGCGCTCAGGCCCAGTTCGTCGGCAGTACGGGCGACCGGGCGGCCCGCCCGCAGGGCCGTCACCAGGCCGCCGAGCAGTGGATCGGGCGGGTCCGTGTGCGCCGCCCGTCGCAGTGCCAGTTCTTCGAGTGCCGTCGCCGGATCGGGCGCCGCGCCGACGCGTGCCCTCAGGCGTCCCACCTCGGCGACTCCCCACAGGTCGGCCAACTCGACGCGCCGGTCCCGGAGTTCGTACGCGGGTACGCCCAGCAGGGCCGGCGCCGTGCCGGGCAGGAAGCGGACGCCCGCCCAGTGCGCGGGGGCGCCTTCGGGGACGTACGGGCGGGTGTCGGGTCCGGCGACCAGCAGCCGGCCCTCGCACCACAGCAGGTCCATGCAGCCGTCGGGCAGTACGGGCCGTGGGCCGGGCCCGGCCGGGGTGTTCGTCCACACCACGGCGCCCGGCAGTCGGGAGGGCCGTTCCTCGTACACGTGGAAAGGCTACGCCGCCCGTCATCCCGGTCGCGGGGCCAGGTGTCCCTACGGGCTGGCGTCGAATGTGATGTTCGAATACATGCGCTGGGGAGAGCGCCCGCTTTGCCGTGGCCGACGGGTGGCCCGTGTCGCGCAGGCGGGCGGCGGCCAGGGCCGGGCGCCGACGGGCGAGGTGGGTCATCGGGGGTTCGCCCGCCAGGTCCGTACAGCGGCGGACCGGTGCGGCCCGGGACACCCCGGCCCTGGTCCCGGCGAAGCCGGCGGCGAGGCGTGGGCGGAGACCTCCTGGACCAGGTGCGGTACGCGGCCCACGACCGGGGTCCGCCGACGCCCCGTACCAGGCCGGCGCCGCCCCTCCGGACGTGGGAACCAGGCCCTCAGAGCCGCGAGGGCCGGCAGGCACGGGTCGAGCAGGCGGTCCAGGACCACTTCCTGGACCGGATCACCGCGTCCCGCCTCCCGCCTCCCGCCTCCCGCATGAGCAGCGGTGCCAGCGGGCACGGCCACACGTTCGAGGTGAGCGACAGGAGCGCGGCAACGCGTCCAGCGCGACCGGCCGCCGGTCTCGCCCCGTATGAGATACGTGCCGATCAGCGGCACCGGCCGAGCCGTCGAGGCGGTCGCCCCTGATACGTACGCCCAGGTCCATCACGCCGCCCAGCGAGCGGCCGTCGGGGTAGCGGCACCCGGCGCCCGGCAGGGCCCTCGCATCCGGGGTGATCCAGGCATCGCCCCGCACCATGAGCATCACCCTCGGAGGAGGCCGCGTTGCTGGTGTCGGTCCTCGGAGCGGCTACTCGCACGTGACCGCACCTCCCGCGTGACGGACGGTGTTCGTGGGGTTCCCGGTCGCGAGGCGCGCGAATCCTCCGACGTCGTACGGGAGAAGGCGGCGGCAGCGGTGGGGAGGACGTGACCGTGAAGTGCAGACGCACAACAGCGGCCCGTCGCTCCGTCACTTGCCGGAGGGCGGGCCCTCTCCCGGCTTGGGTGCGCTCTTCACATGGGCCCGCAGACGTGACGTCACGTCCTCAGGGGGCAGGAAGCGCGACCAGCGTTCCGGGAACTCGGAGGGCATGTCGCAGTCGTCGGGGTCGTCGTCGGCATCGTGGTAGCGGACGGCGGTCATGCGGGCGACGTACTCGGCGGCCTCCTCCTCGCGGATCCGTTCGTTGGCGGCGCGCGCGGCGGCGGTGGCGGCGGCCGGCCAGACGCGGTCGATCGCCGCGTTGACGGCGGCCCCGACGAGCACCGCGAACGCGGACACCCCGACCCACAGAAGGACGGCGACGGCCGCGGCGAGCGATCCGTAGATCGTGGCGCCCTCGATCGTCTTGGTCAGGTAGATGCGCAGCAGGAAGCTGCCGAGCACCCACATCCCGAGGGCCATCAGCGCGCCCGGGACGTCCTCGATCCACGGCGAGCGCACCGGGACCGACACATGGAACAGCGTCGTCAGGAAGACGATGGACAGCAGGATGACGACGGGCCAGTACAGGATCTGCACGAGCGTCTCCGACCACGGCAGGATGTTGAGTACCGCGTCCGGGCCCGCCACCATCAGGGGCAGCGCGACCGACCCGATCAGCAGCGCCACGACGAACAGCACGAAGGCGACGAGCCGGGTCTTGACGATGCCGCGGACGCCGTCGAGGCCGTACATCACGGTGATGGTGTCGATGAAGACGTTCACCGCACGCGAGCCGGACCAGAGGGCGAACAGGAACCCTATGGAGATGACGTCGGGCCGGCCGCCATTCATCACGTCGTCCAGGATCGGCCGGGCGATCTCGGTGACACCCTTGTCGGACAGGACCGTGCGGGACGCCTCCAGGAGGTTGGTCTCCAGGCTGGTGATGGTGTCGGTGCCGGTCCAGTCGTCGACGTAACCGAGCAGCCCGATCAGGCTCAGCAGCAGCGGCGGCACGGACAGGAGCGTGAAGAACGCCGCCTCCGCCGCCAGACCCAGGATCCGGTACTCGATGCACGAGTTGACGGTGTCCTTGAGCAACAGCCATGCGGTCCTGCGCTTGGAGACGTTCCGGTAGAGGACGCGCGCACGGTGGAGTCGGCCGCTGGGGCTCTCGGGAAGTTCACTTGCTGCCTGCACGCCCTAACGGTATCGGGCGGGCGGTGCCCCCCTCACCCTCCGGTGCCCCGGTCACGGCGCAGCGCCCGTGCGCCGCTCCCTCCCCTCCGTTCCCGTGACGCAGGAGAAAACGACGAGAAACCCAGCGGAAACCGGGAGGAACGATTCGGCAGAGAAATCGAATACTATTTCTGTCATGCCCTTGGCGGCCATATTCGGGCGCCCTTAAACGGAATACCGCCGGGTAATTACACCTGCCCTGCGGAAAGCTTCCTGGTGGAGCAGGGGAACAGGCGGCCGTAATCCGTACGAAAAGTCGTGACTCTGTAACAGGAAAGCGACATTACGCCGGTCGACCTTGACCCGTTCATAACCGGGTCGAAACAATTCGGATTGCATTCTCCGGGGCACACCCGCCCAGGGGAGTGCGAAGTAACACGACACGGGGGCATCCGGGCCACGACCAAGCCCGATGGAACCGCGTTTGCCCGTGATCCGCAGGAAAACCTGGGGATCGAATCCGTGCCGCACGCCGCGCTCATCGAAAACTTCCGCTCGTACATCAATCCGTCCCACACTCCGTTTCCCCTATCGCGTCAACTGTCACTCCCGTCCACAGCTGCACCGCGGAGGCGAAATCCATCGTGCCGATTTACGGAGCGACCCATGCCTTTATGCGCACCGCGTATCGCCGGTGTTGACGTGGCCCGTGGCCTCGCGCTGGTCGGGATGTTCTCCGTGCATGTTTTCGGAGCGTTCGAGCCGGACGATTCGCCCACGGTGGCCTGGCAGTTGGCGGGCGGCCGGTCCTCGGCGACCTTCGCGCTGGTGGCCGGTGTCGGCCTGGCCCTCACCACCGGCGGCCGTACGCCCCGCGTCGACCGCGGCTCCCTCGCCGCGGTCACCGCCCGGGCGCTGTCCGTGGGTCTGATCGGGCTGCTGCTGGGCTACGCCTCCAACGCCGCCGGCCTGGACGTCGATGTCATCCTCGTCTTCTACGCCCTGTTGTTCCTGCTCGCGCTGCCCCTGCCGGCCCTGCGGGCACGGACGCTGGCCTGCGTCGCCCTCGCTCTGGGAGTGCTCGCGCCGTTCCTCGTCCACCTGCTCCGGGGGACGCTGCCCGAACCCGCCTTCGAGGGTGATCCGACGCTTCAGGACGTCGTCACCGACCCGGCCGGTCTCCTGGGCGGCCTTCTCGTCCACGGCGGCTATCCGGTCCTGGCGTGGACGGCGTACCTCTGTGCCGGTCTCGCCATCGGGCGGCTCGACCTGCTCGACCGGCGCACCGCGACCCGGCTGCTGACCGCCGGGCTGGCGCTGGCCGCCACCGCCTGGCTGGCCTGCTCGCTGCTGCTGTTTCGCTGGGGCGGTCTGGAGCGACTGCAACAGAACGAGTTCCATGACGCGACCGGGCCGCACGCCCGCGACGCGGTCCTGTGGGACACCCCGGACGGCGAGACCTGGTGGTCGATGCTGTCCCGCGCGCCGCACTCCACCTCGCCGTTCGACATGCTGCACACCCTCGGCGCGGCCACGGCCCTGCTGTCGGCGGTCCTGCTGCTGACCCGGATCACCGTGGCGCGGCGCGCGCTGGTCCCGCTGGCGGCTGCCGGAAGCATGCCGCTGACCCTCTACACCGCCCATGTCCTGTTCCTCGCCACCGGCACCCTGAACGGCTCCCCCGACCTGCAGTACGCCGCGCTGGTCGCGGGCTCGCTGCTCTTCGCGGCCGGCTGGCGGCTCGCCAGGGGCCAGGGGCCCCTCGAAGCCCTGGTCGCGGGGGCGGCACGGAAGGCCAGGGCGCTGGCGCGGAAACAGGAGCAAGACCGGGCGCAGGGCCGGGAACAGGGGACCCAGGCCGGTCCGCAGGTCCAACGATCCGAACGAACCGAAAGCCAGGACCAGCACCGCTAAGGAGCTCATTGTGGGGGGAAAACCGATCGAGTTGGCGCCCATACCGCCGACCGGTCCGACCGGGCAGACACCCGGCGCGGGGGGAGACACCGAGCGGATCCTCGCGGAGGTGCTCGCCGGCGTCGTGAAGACGGACCACGTTCCGGTGGACAGCCACTTCTTCGACGATCTGGGGGCCAACTCCCTGGTCATGGCGCACTTCTGTGCCCGGGTCAGGAAGCGGGACGATCTGCCGTCGGTGTCTATGAAGGACGTGTACGGCAGTCCGACGATCCGGAGTCTGGCGGCGGCACTCGGCGGCGCCCCGGCCGGGGCCCCGGCCGGGGCCCCGGTCGCGCCGCCGGCCGCGGCCCCGGTGCCCGGCAGCACCTGGCGGTATGTCCTGTGCGGGGCCGCGCAGTTGCTGGTCTTCGTCACGTACTGCTTTCTCGCCGGACTCGTCACCGTCGAGGGCTACGAGTGGATCAACGCCGGTTCGGGGACCGTTGACGTCTATCTGCGGTCTGTGGTCTTCGGCGGCGCGGCCTTCGCCGGGATGTGCGCGCTGCCGGTGGTCGCCAAGTGGGTACTGGTCGGCCGGTGGAAGGCGACCGAGTTCCCCGTCTGGGGCCTCGCCTATCTGCGCTTCTGGACGGTCAGGGCACTGCTGAACGCCAACCCGATGCGCCTGTTCGCCGGTAACCCGCTGTACGTGCTCTATCTGCGGGCGCTCGGCGCACGGATCGGCAGGGGCGTCACGATCCTCTCGCCGGCTTTCCCGCTCTGCACCGACCTGCTCACCGTCGGCGCGGGCACGGTGATCCGCAAGGACTCGTTCTTCCTCTGCTACCGGGCGGTGGGCGGACGTATCCAGACCGGCCCGGTCACCCTGGGCAGGGACGTGTACGTCGGCGAGAAGACCGTTCTCGACATCGGCACGTCGATCGGCGACGGGGCCCAGCTCGGCCACTCCTCGGCGCTGTTCGAGGGCCAGGCGGTGCCGGCGGGCCGACGCTGGCACGGCTCGCCCGCCCAGCCCACGGACGTGGACTACGTACGGGTCCCCGCGGCCCGTTGCTCCACCGCCCGCAGGGCGGCCTACGGTCTCGCCAGCCTCCTCCAGCTCCTCCTGCTCTACGTTCCCTTGGCGGTCGGTGGCGGCTATCTGCTTTTCGGCCTGGCGCCCCGGCTGGAGGCGCTGTTCGACCCGGACGTGGCCGACATGACCTCGATCCGCTTCTACGCCGAGGCCCTGGGCGCGTCCCTCGCGCTGTTCGCCGCCGTGATCGTCACCGGAGGCGTGAGCGTGTCCCTGGTCCCCCGGCTGCTGAACATGGTGATCCGGCCGGACAGGGTCTATCCGCTGTACGGCCTGCACTACGGGGCTCAGCGGGCCATCACACGTATGACCAACCTGAAGTTCTTCCTGTGGCTGTGCGGCGACAGCTCGTACGTCGTCCACTATCTGCGGGCCATCGGCTACGACCTCTCGCACGTCGAGCAGACCGGCTCCAACTTCGGCGTGGAGGTACGGCAGGAGACCCCCTACCTGGTGTCCGTCGGCCGGGGCACGATGGTCGCCGACGGGCTGTCCGTCCTCAACGCCGACTACTCCGGTACGTCGTTCCGCGTCTCGCGGGCGGCGATCGGGCCGCACAGCTTCCTCGGCAACCACATCGCCTACCCGTCCGGCGGCCGCACCGGGGAGAACGTCCTGCTGGCGACCAAGGTGATGGTGCCGCTCGACGGCGAGCTCCGGGAGAACGTCGGCCTGTTGGGCTCACCGTCGTTCGAGATCCCGCGGTCGGTGGAGCGCGACAGCAGCTTCGACCATCTGCGCGAGGGCGACGAGTTCCACCGCCGGCTCGCCGCGAAGAACCGCTACAACCTGCGCACGATGGGCCTGTTCCTGTTCGTGCGCTGGCTGCACTCCCTCCTCATCACGGTGCTCGGCTTCGCGGCCGTCGCCGTGCACGGCACACACGGCATCGCCGCCGGCGCGCTGGTCGGCGCGTCCCTGATTCTCGGGCTGGTGCTCACCGCCGGGTACTACGTGCTTGTCGAGCGGCTCATGACCCGCTTCCGGCCGTTGGAACCGCGGTTGTGCTCCATCTACGAGCCGCACTTCTGGTGGCAGGAGCGGCTGTGGAAGGTGCCCGCCGCCTACCTCCTCGTGCTCAGCGGGACGCCGTTCAAGAACCTGGCCTGGCGGCTGCTGGGAGTGCGGATCGGGCGCCGGGTCTTCGACGACGGGGCCGTCATCACCGAACGCACCCTCACGACGATCGGTGACGACTGCACCCTCGGCCCGCGCAGCACGCTCCAGGCCCACTCGCAGGAGGACGGCACCTTCAAGTCCGACCACATCGTCGTCGGCGCGGGAGTCACGATCGGCACCGGCGCGCTCGTCCACTACGGCGTGTCGATGGGCGACGGCTCCCAACTCGCCCCGGACTCCTTCCTGATGAAGGGCGAGGACGTGCCCTGCCGGGCGCGGTGGGGCGGCAACCCGGCGGTGGCCCTGCGCAGCGACCAGATCGCCCGGACCACCCGGTCCGCACCGGCCACACAGACCGGCCGGCTCGCACAGCCCGGTCGGACCACACAGATATCGACGGGGGCAGAACGATGAACACGATTCCACGCTGGACACCCGGCCCGGTCCCGGGCGAGGACCCGGAGATCGGCCGTCACTCGGTGTTCGCCGAGTACGAAGTCCCGCTCGACACCGCCCTGCTGAGGTCGGCCTCCTTCGAGTCCGCGCTGCTCGCCGCGCACGCCAAGGTCCTCGCCGCGCTCTCCGGTGAGCGGGAGGTCACCACCGGGTACGTGGCGGTGAAGGGCGAACGGCCCGTGCCCCGCCGGATGGTGGTGGGCCCCGGCTCCTGGCGGGAGCTGCTGGCGCTGACGGACCTCGCCGCCGAGGTGGGCGACGCGGACCGGCCGCCGTACGAGACCGTGCTCGACCCGCACGGCGGCGACCCCGCGGACGACGGTGTCAGCGGCGCCGAGAGCGCCGTGTTGCACCTGAGCGTCGGCGAGCGCACCCTGCGACTGCGTCACCGCACCGATGTCCTCGACACCGGCGCGGCCGCCCGGATCGCCGGCTACCACCTCACCGCGCTCTCCCTGATGACCGCCGACCCGGACGCCGACCACGAGCGGCAGAGCCTGCTGTCCGGCGCCGAACTCGCCTTTCAGCTGAACGAGCTGGCGGGCCCCGAACGTGAACTCCCGGACCGGCGGGTGCACGAGCTGTTCGAGGAGCGGGTAGGGAAGCACCCGGACGCGGTCGCGGCCGTGCAGGACGGGACGGAGTGGACGTACCGGGAGCTCAACTCCCGGGCGAACCAGCTCGGTCGGGCGCTGCTGGCCCGCGGGCTGACCCGTGAGGGTGTCGTCGCCGTGGTCACCGAGCGCAACCTCGGCTGGATGGCCGCCGTACTCGGGGTGCTCAAGGCGGGCGGTGTCTATCTGCCGGTCGAGCCGCATTTCCCGGCCGAGCGCATCGCCGCCATCCTCACCCGCGCCGAGTGCGCGTTCGTCGTCACCGAACACGGCAGCACCACCACGCTGGACGGGACGGGGACGGACGTACCGAGGCTGTACGCCGACGAGATCGCGGCGCAGGGTCACGCGGACGACGACCTCGGTGTGGACGTCGGCGCGGACCAGCTGGCCTACATCTACTTCACTTCCGGGTCGACCGGGGAACCCAAGGGCGCGATGTGCGAGCACTCGGGCTTCGTCAACCACGTCCTCGCCAAGCTGGAGGACCTGGGCGTCGGCGAGGGGCAGGTGGTCGCGCAGACCGCTCCCCAGTGCTTCGACATCTCCCTGTGGCAGCTGGTGTCCGCTCTGCTGGTCGGCGGCCGGACTCTGCTGGTCGGGCAGGACGTGATCCTGGACGTGCCCCGGTTCGTGGACACGATCGTGCGGGGCGGGGTCAATGTCCTCCAGGTCGTGCCGTCGTATCTCGAAGCCGTGCTGTCGGAGTTGGAGCAGCGGCCCCGCGAACTCCCCGGTCTGCACTGTGTGTCGGTCACCGGGGAGGCGGTGAAGCGGGAGCTGGTGCAGCGCTGGTTCGCCGCCCAGCCCGGTATCAGGGTCGCCAACGCCTACGGGCTGACCGAGACTTCGGACGACACCAACCACGAGGTGATGGACCGGGTGCCGGACGGGCCCCGCGTTCCGCTCGGCCGGCCCGTGCGCAACGTACGCGTGTATGTCGTCGACGGGCATCTCGCGCCCGTGCCGCTCGGGGCACCCGGGGAGATCGTGTTCTCCGGGGTGTGTGTCGGGCGCGGGTACGTCAACGACCCCGAGCGCACGGCGGCGGCCTTCACAGCGGACCCGTACCGGCCCGGCGAGCGGCTCTACCGCAGCGGTGACCACGGGCGCTGGCTGCCCGACGGCAGGCTGGAGTTCCTCGGGCGCCGGGACACCCAGGTGAAGCTCCGGGGCTTCCGCATCGAGATCGGCGAGATCGAGAGCGCGCTGCTGCGGGTGCCCGGGGTCCGGGGCGGCGCCGTGGTGGTCGTGCGGGGCGCGCGGCTGGTGGCGTTCTGCACCGGCGCCGAAGTCGTCGGCGTACAGGAGCGGTTGGCGCAGGCGCTGCCCGCGTACATGGTCCCGGCGGCCGTGCACTGGCGGGAGCGGCTGCCGCTCACTGCCAACGGCAAGACCGACCGCAGGACGCTCATCGCGCTCGCGGAGGAACTCGACTGCACGGCGGAGGAGGACGGCGTGGGGAGGCCGGAGACGGCCGGCGAACGGCGACTGGCGGGCGCCTGGGCCGAGGTGCTCGGCGTTCCGGTCGACCGGATCGGGCGCCTGGACCACTTCTTCGACCGCGGCGGCACCTCGCTGTCGGCGGTCCGGCTCGTGATCGCCCTGGACCGTGCGATCGCCCTCAAGGACGTCGTCCGTCACCCGGTCCTCGCGGACCTGGCCGAGCTGCTCGACGCACCGGCCGCCACAGCCTGACGACGGCCGCACCGAAAGGAACGACACCATGGCACTCTCATCCACTCCTTCGACGTCAGCTCACGTGCCCCAGGCCGTACTTCCCGGCATCGAGCTGCTCCCCGGCCGGCCGCCGACCCTGCGCACCCCGCCCGTCACCGACCCGGCGGAGTGGGCGGGCGCCCACCGGGACGCGCTGCGGGCCGCCGTCGCCGAGCACGGTTCGCTGCTGGTGCGCGGCCTCGGCCTGCACGAGCCCGCCACGACCGGCGCCGTCCTGCGACGGCTGGCCGACGGCCTGATGAGCGACCAGGAGGCATTCGCGCCCCGGCGGCGGTACGCCGACGGTGTGTACTCGTCCTCCAAGTGGCCGCCCAACCAGCCGATGTGCATGCACCACGAGCTGAGCTACGCGCTGGAGTTCCCAAGCCTGCTGATGTTCGCCTGCCTCGAAGCGCCCGCCGAGGGCGGTGCGACCGGGGTGGCCGACTCCGCGGCCGTACTCGAAGCGCTCCCCGTCGAACTCGTCCAGCGCTTCGAGAAGGAGGGCTGGTTGCTCACCCGTACGTTCAACGACGAGATAGGCGCGACGGTCGCCGAGGCCTTCGGCACCTCCGACCGGGCCTCCGTCGAGCGCTACTGCCGCGCTCACGCCATCGAGTTCGTCTGGGAGCTGGACGGCTCCCTGCGTACCCGCCAGCGCCGCAGCGCCGTTCTGCGCCACCCGGTCACCGGCCACCGCTGTTGGTTCAACCAGATCGCGTTCCTCAACGAGTGGACGATGGACCCGGAGGTCCACGAGTACCTGGTCGACGTGTACGGCGCCGACGGTCTCCCTTTCAACACCCTTTACGGCAACGGCGATCCGATCAGCGAGGACGTCGTCCAGATCCTCAACGAGGTGTACGAGGCGCCCACCGTGCGCGAGCCGTGGCGCGGCGGCGATCTGCTGCTCGTCGACAACATCCGTACGGCACACAGCCGGGAGCCCTTCGAGGGACCGCGCGAGGTCCTGGCCGCCCTGGCCGACCCGGTTCGCCGCACCGACTCCGCCGACACCACCGGCCTTGCCGGTTCCTTCGAAGGGACAGCCTCATGACCACGGCCAACTCGCAGACCCCCACCCAGGTCACCGTCCCGCCGTTCGCGGTCGTCTCCGGCGAACAGGTCCAACAGGCTCTCCAGGGGCGGGAGTCGGACGTCGTCGACCTGGTGGAGGCGGTGTACCGGCTGCACGGGGACGGGGACTCGGTGAACCCGCCCTCGTACTTCCTGCGGTTCCCGGACCGTCCGTCGTCGCGGATCATCGCGCTGCCCGCCTCGATCGGCGGGGACGTGCGCGTGGACGGGCTGAAGTGGGTCTCCAGTTTCCCGGAGAACGTGGCGGGCGGGATTCCGCGGGCGTCGGCCGTGCTGATCCTCAACGACCACGACACGGGCTATCCGTTCGCCTGTCTGGAGAGCTCGATCATCAGCGCCTCCCGCACGGCGGCCTCGGCCGCGCTGGCCGCCGGCCGGCTGAGCCAGGGGCGGACCCGGCCCACTCGCGTGGGATTCGTCGGGACCGGGCTCATCGCCCGCTACATCCACACCTATCTGGCCGCCACCGGCTGGGAGTTCGACGAGACGGGCGTGTACGACCTGTCCGCCGACAGCGCGGCCGGCTTCCGGGACTACCTGGAGAGGTCGGACGCCGGCGGCAAGGTCACCGTGCACGACAGCGCCGAACAGCTCGTCCGCGCGAGCGACTTGCTGGTCTTCGCCACCGTCGCCGCGAAACCGCACATCCACGACGTGTCGTGGTTCGACCACCATCCGCTCGTCCTGCACGTCTCGCTGCGCGACCTCGCGCCCGAGATCCTGCTCGCCTCGGCGAACTACGTCGACGACGTCGAGCACTGTCTGAAGGCGGAGACCTCTCCGCACCTGGCCGAACAGCTCACCGGCGGCCGGGAGTTCATCGACGGCACGCTGGACGACGTACTCACCGGACGCACCAGGGTCCC
The DNA here is from genome assembly GCF_033441795.1 of Streptomyces sp. ADMS. Classification (NCBI taxonomy): domain Bacteria; kingdom Bacillati; phylum Actinomycetota; class Actinomycetes; order Kitasatosporales; family Streptomycetaceae; genus Streptomyces; species Streptomyces sp. ADMS. The sequence goes on from NZ_JAVFVX010000070.1 coordinate 31,794, forward strand.
GGTGGACCGGCCGGTGGTGTTCTCGCCCTTCGGCCTCGGAGTGCTCGACCTCGCCGTCGGCAGGTTCGTCCACGACGAGGTGACCCGCCGCGGCGAACTGCGTGTCGTCGACGGGTTCTTCCACGAACTGCGCCGGCACGGCTGACCCGTTCAGGGGGGACAGTCGCGGCGCCCTTCACCGGGTGCCGTGCCACGGATCAGGCGTGCCGAGGACGGACACGCCGCACACAGGGGGACAACATGCCAGTCATTTCCCAACCATCGGACTTCAACGAGGATGAGCTCTACGTCGACCTGCGGGCCACCGTGGGGCTCCCCCTCTTCCTGAAGTGCGAGGGCTTCAACTTCGCCGGTTCGATCAAGATGAAGGCCGCCTGCGAAATGGTGACGGCCGCCGAGCGGGGCGGCAGGCTGCGGCCGGGATCCGTTCTCGTGGAGTCCTCGTCGGGCAACCTGGGCGTCGCGCTCAGTGTGCTCGCGGCCAGCCGGGGCTACCGTTTCCTGTGCGTGACGGACTCACGCTGCAACGCGCAGGCGATCCGCCTGATGGAGGCGCTGGGCAGCCGGGTGCACATCATCGACAGGCCCGACCTGCACGGCGGTTTCCTTGGCGCCCGGATCGGCTACGTCCGGGCGCTGTGCGCCTCCGACGAGCGGTACGTATGGCTCAACCAGTACGCCAACGACGGGAACTGGCGGGCGCACTACCGCACGACGGCACCGGCGATCGCCCGCCGGTTCCCGGGCCTGGACGTCCTCTTCGTCGGGGCGGGCACCACCGGGACGCTGATGGGCTGCGCGCGCTGGTTCTGGCAGTGGCACCGGCGGGTGCGGATCGTCGCCGTGGACAGCGTCGGTTCGGTCACCTTCGGGGGGCCGCCGGGACCCCGGATGATCCCGGGCCTGGGCACGAGCGTACGGCCGCAGCTGCTCGACGAGTCGTACATCGACGAGGTGATCCGCGTCGAGGAACCGGACGCGGTACGCGTCTGCCGCCGGCTGGCCTCCCGGGGCTTCCTCTTCGGCGGGTCCACGGGCACGGTGATCAGCGGGGCGACACAGTGGCTGGCCCGGCACGACGGACGTGACCTCACGGCGGTGGCGATCGCACCGGACCTCGGCGAGCGCTACCTCGACACGGTGTACCGGCCGGGCTGGCTGGAGACCCTTCAGGACACCCAGGACATGACGTCCCTGGCCTCCGACGAACTGGCGGCACTCTCCCGGCCGGCCTGAGCGGCGGTCCGGGCACGGGTGCTGTGCTGCGGGGGAATCCGGTGAGCACACCGTACTGGGGGGTACGTTCTTCGTATGGCAGCCAGCACCCACACCGTGACCAACCAGGCGCCGCCCCTGGTCGGATATGACGTGTTCACCGCCGACAAGGCCCTGGTGGCGGCCGTCGAGCGGCACCTGGATCCCGGACTCCTGGACGAGGCCCGGGGGGACCTCTCCGGTCTCGGGAAGTCCGCCGGTTCCGCGCAGGTGCAGGAATGGGGGGCGCTCGCCAACGAGAACCCTCCGAAGCTGCGGACGCACGACCGGTACGGCAACCGGATCGACGAGGTGGAGTTCCACCCGGCCTATCACCGGCTGCTCGGCAAGGGCGTCTCGGCCGGGCTGACAGCGGCCTGGACGCGACCCGGCGGACATGTGCGGCGGGCCGCGGGATTCGTGGTCTGGACGCAGGCCGAGGCGGGCCACGGCTGCCCGCTGTCCATGACCCACGCGGCGGTGCCCGCGCTGCGCACCGACCCGGCACTCGCCGCCGAGTGGGAGCCCCGGCTGACGTCCACCGTCTACGAGGAGGAGCTCGGCCCGGCGGACCGGAAGGCCGGCGTGCTCTTCGGGATGGGCATGACGGAGAAACAGGGCGGCAGCGACGTACGGGCCAACACGACCGTCGCGAGGCCGCTCGCCGAGGACGGGACGTACGAGCTGACGGGCCACAAGTGGTTCTGTTCGGCCCCCATGTCCGACGGTTTCCTGGTTCTGGCGCAGGCCCCCGGCGGGGTGACCTGCTTCCTGCTGCCCCGCGTCCTCGCGGACGGCACGCGCAACCAGTTCCGCATCCAGCGGCTCAAGGACAAGCTGGGCAACCGGTCCAACGCGTCCGGCGAGGTCGAGTTCGACGGGACGTGGGCGCGCCGGGTCGGGGACGAGGGGCGCGGGGTGCGCACCATCATCGAGATGGTCTCGGCGACCCGGCTCGACTGTGTGCTCGGCGCGGCCGCGCTGATGCGACAGGCCGTCGCCCAGGCCGTACACCACTGCACCTACCGCGAGGCCTTCGGCGGGAAGCTGACCGACAAGCCGCTGATGCGGAACGTACTGGCCGATCTGGCCCTGGAGTCGGAGGCGGCGACGACGCTCGCGCTGCGGCTGGCCGCCGCCTGTGACGACGACGGCGAGCAGGAACGGGCCTTTCTGCGGCTCGCGTTGCCTGCCGCCAAGTACTGGGTGACCAAGCGCTGCACCCCTCTGGTGGTGGAGGCGTCCGAGTGCCTGGGCGGCAACGGCTATGTCGAGGAGTCGGGCATGCCCCGGCTGCTGCGCGAGTCGCCGCTCAACTCGGTCTGGGAGGGCGCCGGGAACGTGCAGGCGCTGGATGTGCTGCGGGCGATCCAGCGGGAGCCCGCCGCCCTCAACGCGTTTCTCCAGGAGGTCGGGAAGGCACGCGGCGCGGACCACCGCCTGGACGGCGCCATCAAGGACCTGCTGGCCGAACTCGCCGACCTGGACGGCATCGAGGGCCGGGCACGGCGGCTGGTGGAGCGGATCGCACTGGTGCTCCAGGGCTCGCTGCTGGTCCGCTTCGCGCCCCCGGAGACCGCCGACGCGTTCTGCGCCTCACGCCTGGGCGGCGACTGGGGCAACGCCTTCGGCACCCTCCCGCACACCCTGGATCTCGCGTCCGTGGTGGAGCGGGCGCGGCCGGTGGCATAGCCCCGCGTGTGGCGAGGGTGGTGCTGCGCCGACACGGCACCACCCCCGCGCACTGGCCCCGCATGTATCGGGAGCACGGACGCCGCGCGGCGGCGTCGCCCAAGTTTCAGGCACCGCAGGGCCGTTCACCAGGGTTGCAGGGGGTTGCAACTTGTTGGCGTATGTGTGCGGACTGGGCCGCTCCGGCGCCGCGGGGCGCCACCATGAGACAAGCTGTCAATACGGGGCGCGGGCAGCGTCGCCCCACGGCACGGCAACCGGTTGGCCGCGCCCTTGTACGGGAGGACCCAGTGGCGAACCCGCCGATGGATGTGACGCAACTCGCCGCCCGTGACGCGGCGCAGGCGGCGCGGCTGCTCAGCGACGTACGCGCGGCCCGCCTCACCGGACAGCGACCGCGCCTCGCGCCGCGCCCCGTGATCGACCAGTCCTGGGAGCGCATGCTGCGCAGCGGCGTCGACCCCGAACACGACTTCCGGGCCGGGCTGCTGACCCCCGAGGAGCTGGAGCGGCGGCGTGAGTCCTCCCGGCTGCGGCATGTCCTCCCGGTGCTGCGGCAGGGTCTGTTGTCGGTCGCGGACGTCACCCAGCACATCATGGTCGTCGCGGACGAGGAGGGCAGGGTGCTGTGGCGCGAGGGCTGTACGCCGGTGCTGCGCAGGGCCGACACGTTCGGGTTCGAACCCGGCGCCGACTGGGCCGAGAATGTCGTCGGCACCAACGGCGTGGGCACCCCGGTGGTCGCCCGGCGTCCCGTGCAGGTCTTCGCCTCCGAGCACTTCGTACGGTCGCTCGCCACCTGGACGTGCACCGGTGCCCCGATCACCGACCCGCGCGACGGCAGGCTGATCGGCGTGGTCGATGTCAGCGGGCCGTTGGAGACCGTGCACCCGACCACGCTCGCCTGGGTCGACTCGGTCGCCAAACTCGCCGAGGCGCGGCTGCGGGAGCGGCACCATCACTCGCTGGAGCGGCTGCGCGCGGCGGCGGCGCCGGTGCTGGCGCGGCTCGGGGGGCGGGCCCTGGCGGTGGACCGGGACGGCTGGACCGCCGCGGTCACCGGCCTGCCGTACACGAACCGCGTCGCCCTGCCCAAGGTGCTGTCCCCGGGCCGCCGTTGGCTGCCGGCGCTGGGACTGTGCGCGGTGGAGCCGCTGGCCGGTGGCTGGCTGATCCGCGCGGCCGCCGAGCCCGAGCCCCGCGGCGCCACCCGGATCGTGCTGGACCTGGGCCGGCCGCGCCGCTGGTCGGTGACGGTGTCGGGTCCGGCGGGTTCCTGGACCCACGAACTGAGTCCCCGGCACGCCGAGTTGCTCTACCTCCTGGCCGCGCACCCCGTCGGCCGCAGCGCGGCGGGCCTGGCCGACGACGTGTTCGGCGACCCGGCCCGCACGGTGACCGTACGCGCGGAGATGTCGCGGATACGGCGGTATCTCGGGGCGTTTCTCGACCACCGCCCGTACCGCTTCAGCGAGGACGTGGAGGTGGCCGTCCTCCTCCCCGACGACCCCCGCGATCTGCTGCCCCACTCGACGGCGCCTGCCGTGGCACGGGGGCGGAGCGCCGAGGGACGGGCGGCACCGGGCGACGCACAGTGACCCGGCCGTGACGCCGGGGTGAGAAAACACACCCGAACGGCCCCCGATGTCAACACAGGTGCACGGATTCCTGGGTATTCGACCGGGCCCGGTGCCCCCTGACGTACCATCCTTCCCACGGCCCCCCACACTGCGTCCCCGGTTGCAACGCACGGACCGCGAGCCACAGTTGGCCTGCCTCGGGAGGATGAATGAAACATCGCGGCAGACACCGCAGGCAGAGGAGGGGCAGAGCGCTGCGCGGCGTCCTCGCCGGAACCGCTCTCGCCCTCACCGCGGCGGCCACCATCGTCAGCGTCTCCCAGGCCGTGAGCAGCGACAACCCGGGGCCCCTGAAGTCCGTCACGTCCGCCGCCGAACTGAAGGACTTCCAGCTCAAAGAACACCTGGTCGCCAAGGCCTCCCTCGACCGGCTGGCCACCTCCATGGGCGGCACGGTGGGTGTGAGCAGCGTCCTCGAGCACACCAACCGCACTATGCGCAACGCGGCCGGGTGTGCCTCCACCGAGGCGGAGGCGCTGCCGGTCGCCCCGGCCGCCACCCGCGCGTACTGCTGGGACGACGCCGACGCGGCCAGTCAGCGCTGGCTGCCGCAGTCCGTCACCACTTCCGGCGACGCGGACGAGGACGGCCACTGGGGCGCCAACCGTGTGATCCTCTCCGGCTGGACGCACAACGACGCCAAACCGGGCGAGCCCGAGGTCTCCCGAGGTCTCGCCCGGGTCGCCGTCATCGACGCGAACGACCTGAGCAGGCTGACGTACCGCTGGGTGCTCCTGGTCGTCCCGACCGAGGACGGTTCGGACTACCGCAAGCTCTCCTCGTCGATCTCCGGCATGGTCTGGTACCAGGACAAGCTGCTGGTCACCGCCTCGGCCACGGACTCCGACCACCGGTCCCTGTACGTCTACGACATGAACCGCATCCAGCGCGCCTCGGTCGACAGCCCGGCGGTCGGCCGGGTGCCCGGCGGCTGGTCGGCGCACGGATACGGGTACGTCATGCCCGCCGTCGCCTCGTACAGCCTGACCGGCGGCGCGTGCGACCCGACGGCTGACGACCTCACCCCCTGTTTCGGTTCGCTCTCCCTGGACCGCAGTTCCACGCCCGACAGCCTGGTCGCGAGCGAGTGGTTCCCGGCCGGCGCCGATCAGCGCTCCCGGCTGTGGCGCTACTCGTTCAGCGGCGCGGCCGACCGTTCCGGCCTCCTCGCCGCCAACGTCCTGGGCCGTGTGAACGCGGTCGAGGCGTATTCGACGAAGGCCACCGGCATACAGGGCGTGCTCTCGCACCGCTCGGCGGGCGAGGAGAAGGCGGACTGGTACGTCGGTCACGCCCCCGGCGCCAAGGACCGGCACGGCACCCTGTGGCGACTGGACTCCGAGGGCGCGAAGGCGGCCCGCTGCGGCTCCGACGACGAGTCCCGGCGCTGCTGGGGCGAGCACGCCGAGTCGCTCTCCTACTGGGAGGGCACCGGCGAGGTCTGGTCACTGACGGAGCGGGCGGCGGACGAACGGTCGGGCTGGCACGGGGAGGCGATCCCCGAGCGGGTCCTGTACGCCGTACCCCTGTCGTCGATCACCGGTTCCCTGAGATAACGCCCACACGAGCCGGACGGCGCTGGTGGATCCCGGCGCACAGCCGCGCCCCTTTCAGGGGCGCGGGGACCGCGCGACCAGCCCTCACCGGGCCCGCGGCGAATCGAACCATGATTCCCTGATCCCCATGAGCAACATCGCCGTGACCACCTGGTCCCTGGAACAGACCGCGCAAACCGACCTGCTGCCCGCCCAGGTCCCCGACGGGGACGTCGGAATCGTCCGCGCCGAAGTGCCCTCGCCGGAGTTCAGCCGCTTCCTGTACGCCTCGGTCGGCGGCGACATCCGCTGGACCGACCGGCTGAGCTGGACGTACGCGCGGTGGCAGGAGTATCTGGAGCGGCCGGGCGTGGAGACCTGGGTCGCCTACGACCGGGGCACTCCGGCCGGGTACGTGGAGTTCGACCCCCAGGACGACGGGGTCGTGGAGATCGCCTATTTCGGGCTGATCCCCGGCTTCCGGGGCCGGCGGATCGGCGGGCACCTGCTGTCGTACGGGACCGCCCGCGCCTGGGATCTCGGGGAGCGGTGGCCGGGCCTGGCGCCCACGAAGCGGGTCTGGCTGCATACGTGCAGCAAGGACGGGGAGCACGCGATGGACAACTATCTGCGCCGGGGCTTCGCCCTCTTCGACACCAAGGTCGAGGAGGAGACGGAGGTGCCCGCCCCCGGCCCCTGGCCGGGGGCGCACGCAATCTGACCTGCCCGGAGACGGCCGGCCGGCAAGCATTCGGCCTGCTGTGACCCCGCTATGTGACCGACGACACCCGCGTCTCACCGTGCGAGACAAGGGTGTCCGCATGACGGACAATGCTGGACTGTGTCCAGATCGCCGTGACACGCTTCCGTCATGTCTGGAACTGGGATTGCCTTGGTGAGTCGGCGGCACGTCGACCTCGGCCGCATGTCCAGCGCCATCTGTCCGGCGAGCTGACGCTGCATCCAACGTGGCCTCCGGCCACGGGCTCAGCACCGCCCCCCTCCCTTTGCCTCAGCCTGCGCAGAGCCGCGCCAGTCTGACCATGCGCCCGTGCGCGCAGGTAAGAGCAGCTTTCCGCCTGTCCCGAAGGACCAAAAAACATGGCCGCCACCCCGCAGAACCCTGCCGCCGCGCCCCGCCGCAAGGTGAGCCGTCACCGTGGTGAGGGTCAGTGGGCCGCGGGACACTTCACCCCGCTCAACGGCAACGAGCAGTTCAAGAAGGACGACGACGGTCTCAATGTGCGGACACGCATTGAGACGATCTACTCCAAGCGGGGCTTCGACTCGATCGACCCCAACGATCTGCGCGGCCGGATGCGCTGGTGGGGCCTGTACACGCAGCGCAAGCCCGGGATCGATGGCGGCAAGACCGCGATCCTGGAGCCGGAGGAGCTGGACGACGAGTACTTCATGCTGCGCGTCCGGATCGACGGCGGCCGGCTCACCACCGAACAGCTTCGGGTGATCGGCGAGATCTCGCAGGAGTTCGCGCGCGGCACGGCCGACCTCACGGACCGGCAGAACGTCCAGTACCACTGGATCCGCATCGAGGACGTGCCGGCGATCTGGGAGCGTCTCGAAGCGGTCGGCCTGTCCACCACCGAGGCCTGCGGTGACACACCCCGCGTCATCCTCGGTTCGCCGGTCGCCGGGATCGCCGAGGACGAGATCATCGACGGCTCGCCCGCCATCGACGTGATCCAGCGCCGGATCATCGGCAACAAGGACTTCTCCAACCTGCCCCGCAAGTTCAAGTCCGCGATCTCCGGCTCGCCCCTGCTCGACGTGGCGCACGAGATCAACGACGTCGCGTTCGTCGGCGTGGAGCACCCCGAGCACGGCCCCGGTTTCGACGTCTGGGTCGGCGGCGGCCTCTCCACCAACCCGAAGATCGGCCAGCGCCTGGGCGCCTGGGTCCCGCTGGACGAGGTCCCGGACGTCTACGAGGGCGTCATCTCGATCTTCCGCGACCACGGCTACCGGCGGCTGCGCACCCGCGCCCGCCTGAAGTTCCTGGTCGCCGACTGGGGCGTGGAGAAGTTCCGCCAGGTCCTGGAGGACGACTACCTCAAGCGCAGGCTGACCGACGGCCCGGCCCCGGCCCAGCCCGTCGAGCGCTGGCGCGACCACGTCGGTGTGCACCGCCAGAAGGACGGCCGCTTCTACGTCGGTTTCGCCCCGCGCGTGGGCCGTGTGGACGGCACGATCCTCACGAAGATCGCCGAGCTGGCCGAGGCGCACGGCTCGGGCCGCCTCCGTACCACCGCCGAGCAGAAGATGATCGTGCTCGACGTGGAGGAAGGCCGGGTCGCCTCGCTGGTCGAGGGCCTGGAGGCGCTCGACCTGAGCGTCAGGCCCTCCCCCTTCCGGCGCGGCACGATGGCCTGCACCGGCATCGAGTACTGCAAGCTGGCGATCGTCGAGACGAAGGCGCGCGGTGCCTCCCTGATCGACGAACTGGAGCGCCGTATCCCGGAGTTCGACGAGCCGGTCACCATCAACATCAACGGCTGCCCGAACGCCTGCGCCCGTATCCAGGTCGCGGACATCGGTCTCAAGGGCCAGCTGGTCCTGAACGACGCCGGCGAGCAGGTCGAGGGCTTCCAGGTGCACCTGGGCGGCGCCCTCGGGCTGGAGGCCGGTTTCGGCCGCAAGGTCCGTGGTCTGAAGGTGACGTCGGACGAGCTGCCGGACTACGTCGAGCGTGTGCTGAAGAACTTCCAGGCGGAGCGCGAGGACGGCGAGCGGTTCGCCACGTGGGCCGCGCGGGCCGGCGAGGAGTCGCTGTCGTGAGCGAGCGCGCCGCCCCCTTCCACTGCCCCTACTGCGGCGACGAGGACCTGCGTCCGAACGAACAGGGCCACGGCGCCTGGGAATGCGGAGCCTGCAATCGAGCCTTCCAGTTGAAGTTCCTCGGGCTTTTGGCCCGGGGCGTGAGCCGGAGGAGCGCGACGGAGTCGAGTGGTGGGGCGCGCGGAGGCCCCGGCGAAGGAGGGGCTGAGCACGAGCGTCCGCTCGACAACGTCTCCAGCGCTCCGGAGGCGAACGCCCTTCACAAGGGGAGCCTTCAGCACCGGGACACCGGAGGGGACGGAACATGACCGCGGTTCAGGAAGACCGTACGACCGACGATCTGAAGGCGCTCGCCGAGCAGGCGGGACGTGAGCTGGAGGACGCCTCCGCGCTGGAGATTCTCAGGTGGGCCACAGCCACCTTTGGTAAGAACTTCTGCGTGACCTCTTCCATGGAGGACGCGGTGGTCGCCCACCTCGCCTCCCGCACCATGCCCGGCGTCGCCGTCGTGTTCCTCGACACCGGCTACCACTTCCCCGAGACCATCGGCACCCGTGACGCGGTCGAGGCCGTGATGGACGTCCGTGTCCTCACCCTCACCCCGGTCCAGACGGTCGCCGAGCAGGACGCCGAGTACGGGCCGAAGCTGCACGACCGCGACCCCGACCTGTGCTGCAAGCTGCGCAAGATCGAGCCCCTGGAGCGGGGTCTCAAGGGGTACGCGGCCTGGGCGACCGGGCTGCGCCGCGACGACTCCCCGACCCGGTCGAACACCCCGGTCGTCGGCTGGGACGAGAAGCGGCAGAAGGTCAAGGTCTCCCCGATCGCGCGTTGGACGCAGGACGACGTGGACGCGTACGTCGCCGAACACGGCGTACTCACCAACCCGCTGCTGATGGACGGCTACACGTCCGTCGGCTGCGCGCCCTGCACCCGCCGGGTGCTGGAGGGCGAGGACGCGCGCGCCGGCCGCTGGGCGGGCCGCGGCAAGACCGAGTGCGGGCTGCACGGCTCATGACCAAGACCCCCGAGGACCAGGAGATACCAGTGACGACCGGAGCCACCGTATGGCTCACGGGTCTGCCGAGCGCCGGCAAGACCACCATCGCGTACGAACTGGCCGGCCGGCTGCGCGAGGAGGGCCACCTCGTCGAGGTGCTGGACGGCGACGAGATCCGTGAGTTCATCTCGGCGGGCCTCGGCTTCAGCCGCGAGGACCGGCACACGAACGTACAGCGCATCGGCTTCCTCGCCGAGCTGCTCGGCCGCAACGGCGTCAAGGCGCTGGTGCCGGTGATCGCGCCCTACGCGGACAGCCGCGAGGCCGTGCGCAAGCGCCACCAGGAGAGCGGCACCGCGTACATCGAGGTGCATGTGGCGACTCCGGTCGAGGTGTGCTCCGTACGCGATGTGAAGGGTCTGTACGCCAAGCAGGCCGCGGGCGAGCTGACCGGGCTCACCGGGGTCGACGACCCGTACGAGGAGCCCGAGACGCCGGATCTGCGGATCGAGTCGCAGGACCAGACCGTCCAGGAGTCCGCGGCCGCGGTCCACGCGCTGCTCACCGAGAGGGGACTGGCATGACGACGACCGTTGCCAAGGTGGAGGAGGGTACCGGCGTGCCGTACGCCCTCTCCCATCTGGACGCGCTGGAGTCGGAGGCCGTGCACATCTTCCGTGAGGTGGCGGGGGAGTTCGAACGGCCGGTGATCC
>NZ_JAVFVX010000071.1:0-40690 GCF_033441795.1 Streptomyces sp. ADMS
CCGGCGCCTCGATCCGCTGCACCACATGGCGGACACATGGCGGGACACCACCCCGCCGCCGGGCCCTCTTACCGGATTCCCGCCGAGCTCTTACGATGCGACGCCCCGCCGCGCACGCGTGGCGGGCCCGCCGAACGACCCGGGCGCGCCGCCGGTCAGCGTCTCGGCCTCGGCGTCCGGCAGGTCGCCGAGCAGGATCCCGCCGAGGACCGCCCCGGCGACCCCGTTCGCGTGCTCGGGCCGCCCGCCGTACGGATTCCCGTGTGCGCGCACATCCCGCTCGGCCAGCTCGCGGGCCCGCCGTGCGCAGGCGTCGGCCTCCGCCGGGTCCCGGTCCAGCAGCCGGCGAGCCTCAGCCAGCCGGGTCCGTGCCTCGGCGCCCACCGCGCCCCGGTGCGTGCCGACGAAGCCGTCCGCGGTGTCGGTGGCACGGCGCGCGACGAGCCGGAAGGCACCGGGCACGGTCCCCAGGGGCCCGGACACCGCCGCGACCCGGCGCAGGGCTTCCAGGGGGTCGTAGGACCCGGCGGAGGCCTCTTCCCGTACGGCGGCCAGTGCGGCCTCGGCGCGGCTGACATGGCCCTCCAGCGCGCCGACGGGCACCTCCGCCTCCGTACCCTCGGCCACCCGCTCCCGTGCCTCCACGACCGCCGCCTCCGCCTCGTCCAGCGCGTCCGGAACGGCCTGTGCGGCGGCGGCCAGCGCTGACGCGAGCCGGTCGACGCCGTCCACGAACACCTCGGCCTGGGCGATCGCGCCCTCGGCGGCGCGCAGATGCAGCACGGCCCTCTCCGGGGCGTCCAGGTCGGCCGACTGGCGGGCCCGGTTGAGTTCGGCCGTGGCGAACACGAGCCGGTCCTTCGCCTGTTCGACCTGGCCGGAGACGGAGGAGGAGGCGGTGGGCGCGTACCGCGTGCCCAGGTCGGCGAGAGTCGCCGCCGCCGCACCCGTACGGCCGGTCAGCTCCCGGAAGCGCGCCTCGGCGTGTCCGAGGGCGTCGCTCATGTCCTGTTCCAGGGCCCGCAGTTGGTCGAAGCCGGCGGCCTCCGCATCCAGTCGCCGCCCCGCGTCCACGCACCGGGCGACGATCTCGTCGAGGGTGGCCCGGGAGACGGCCGCCGGGTTGTCGTCGTAGGTCTGGCGCAGTTGGAAGGCGGCCGACAGCTCGGATTCGGCGTGGCGCACGGCTTCCGTGAAGGGTGCGACCGCCTCGGCTCCGAACAGCCCCTCCACGAAGCCGAGTTCCTCCCGGCTGGTGCGAAGGCAGTCGTCGGCCGCCACCAGCGACCTGCGGGCCTGCCGGTCGAGTTCGGGGGCGGTGGGCTGCGCGACCGGAGGCAGGGCAGCGGGAGTCGTACGGGTCCTGGCGCGGCGTCTGCGGCGGGCGTAACCGTACGCGGCCACCGCGATCGCCGCCCCCGCCACCACGAGGGGCAGGGCCAGGTCGCCGGTGGAGGTCTCCTCCTCGCGGGCTGCCACGGACGAGGCATCGGGCACGGCCGGTGCGCCGGCGACCGCCGAGACGGGAACCTCGTACCGCTCGTACCTCCCGTGGTCGGCCGTCACCCCTGGCAGCACCAGCCACATCACCCCGATCACCCCGCCCAGCGCGGTGTACGCCACGCGTGCGGGTATGTGGGAGGCGGCTCGCCGCGGCCGGCCCCGGGTGAGGGAGGGCGTCACATTTGCGAGCGTATGGGGGTGATCCCGGTTGCGCGACCGGGACGGGGCAGGGGTGTCGGGAGAGGAGTGGGTAAGGTCCCCGCAGACGTGTTCGAACGGAGCGGGGGACGCACCTCTCCCTGGCCACCGCCAGCCCGCTGCGGCTGCTCGGAGCGGGCGCGTTCCCGGGCCCCGCCTTCATGCGTGAGATCGCCGGACACAGCCTCGAACAGGTCATCGGCCTCCTCATGAGCCCCCGTACCTCATGAACCCCCCGACCGCCTCCTGATCTTCGAGCCCAGCCACACCAGCGGGTCGTACTTGCGGTCGACCGCCCGTTCCTTCAAGGGGATCAGTGCGTTGTCCGTGATGTGGATGCCCTCCGGGCACACCTCGCTGCAGCACTTGGTGATGTTGCAGTAGCCGAGGCCGTGTTCGTCCTGGGCGGTGCGCTTGCGGTCCAGGCCGGACTCCGCCGCCGCGTCCAGGGGGTGCATGTCGAGTTCCGCGACGCGCATCAGGAAGCGCGGGCCGGCGAACGCGGGCTTGTTCTCCTCGTGGTCGCGGACCACATGGCAGGTGTCCTGGCACAGGAAGCACTCGATGCACTTGCGGAACTCCTGCGACCGGTCCACGTCCTCCTGCGTCATCCGGTACTCACCGGGGCTCAGCCCGTCCGGCGGGACGAAGGACGGCACCTCACGGGCCTTGGCGTAGTTGAATCCGACGTCGGTGACGAGGTCCCGGACAACGGGGAAGGCCCGCAGGGGAGTCACGGTGATCGTCTCCTCGCGGGTGAACACCGACATCCGGGTCATGCACAGCAGCCGGGGGCGCCCGTTGATCTCCGCCGAGCACGAACCGCACTTGCCCGCCTTGCAGTTCCAGCGGACGGCGAGGTCGGGGGCCTGGGTCGCCTGGAGCCGGTGGATGATGTCGAGGACGACCTCGCCCTCGTTCACCTCGACCGCGAAGTCCCTGAGGCCGCCGCCCTTCACATCACCGCGCCATACCTTGAAGCGGGCCTCGTAGCTGCTGCTCACTCGGAAAGCTCCTCGTCGGTGAGGTACTTGACCAGCTCCTCTTTCTCGAAGAGGGCGAGCAGGTCGGGGCGGACGGGGTCGGTGGTCTCACGGGTGAGGGCGATCAGGCCGTTCACCGGGTTCGTGGCCGCCAGTCCACTGGCGGGATCGGAGAGCCGGCACAGCAGGTTCACGTTGCGCCACTCGCGGTCCATCACCGGATGGTCCTCACGGGTGTGGCCGCCGCGCGACTCGGTGCGCTCCAGCGCCGCCAGGGCCACGCATTCGCTGACCAGCAGCATGTTCCGCAGGTCGAGGGCGAGATGCCAGCCCGGGTTGAACTGGCGGTGGCCCTCGACGCCGGCGCGGTGGGCCCGTACCCGCAGCTCGGACAGCTTCTCCAGCGCCTGCTCCATCTCGCCCTCGCGGCGGATGATGCCGACCAGGTCGTTCATGGTCTGCTGGAGCTCCTGGTGCAGGGTGTACGGGTTCTCCGGCGGGCGTCCGCTGTCCTGGCCCGCCGCGGGGCCCTCCGCCGAGAAGGGCCGCAGGGCCTCTGCCGCCGCCGTGGCGATCTGGTCGTCGTCCACGGTTGGGCGGGCGGTGACCGTGTTCGCGTACTCGGCCGCGTGCAGGCCCGCGCGGCGGCCGAACACCAGCAGGTCGGAGAGGGAGTTGCCGCCGAGCCGGTTGGAGCCGTGCATCCCGCCGGCGACCTCGCCGGCCGCGAAGAGGCCGGGTACGCCGCGTGCGGCGGCGGTGTCGGACTCGACCGCGATACCGCCCATCACGTAGTGGCAGGTGGGCCCGACCTCCATCGCCTCGGCGGTGATGTCGACGTCCGCCAGCTCCTTGAACTGGTGGTACATGGAAGGCAGCCGGCGCCGGATCACCTCCGCCGGCATCCGCGTCGAGACGTCCAGGAAGACACCGCCGTGCGGGGAGCCCCGGCCCGCCTTGACCTCGGAGTTGATGGCGCGGGCCACCTCGTCCCGGGGAAGCAGTTCGGGGGGCCGGCGGTTGTGGTCCGGGTCCTCGTACCAGCGGTCGCCCTCGGCCTCCGACTGGGCGTACTTCTCCTTGAAGACGTCCGGGACGTAGTCGAACATGAACCGCTTGCCGTCGGAGTTGCGCAGCACTCCACCGTCGCCGCGCACCGACTCGGTGACGAGGATGCCCTTGACGGACGGCGGCCAGACCATGCCCGTCGGATGGAACTGCACGAACTCCATGTTGAGCAGCGGCGCCCCGGCGAGCAGCGCCAGCGCGTGGCCGTCGCCGGTGTACTCCCACGAGTTGGACGTCACCTTGAAGGACTTGCCGATACCGCCGGTCGCGATGACGACGGAAGGGGCCTCGATGACGAAGAAACGGCCCGATTCACGCTCGTAGGCGAAGACACCGGAGACCCGGTCGCCCGCGGCGGAGCCGCTGTCAGGCACAGTCTTGAGGACGCGGGTGACCGTGCACTCCTGGAAGACCTTCAGCCGGGACTCGTAGTCGCCGGTCTCCTTCTTGTCCTGCTGCTGGAGGGAGACGATCTTCTGCTGCAGGGTGCGGATGAGTTCCAGGCCGGTGCGGTCGCCGACGTGGGCGAGACGCGGGTACTCGTGGCCGCCGAAGTTGCGCTGGGAGATCCGGCCGTCGTGCGTACGGTCGAAGAGGGCGCCCCAGGTCTCCAACTCCCAGACCCGGTCCGGGGCTTCCTGGGCGTGCAGCTCCGCCATCCGCCACTGGTTGAGGAACTTGCCGCCGCGCATGGTGTCGCGGAAGTGGACCTGCCAGTTGTCACCCGAGTTGACGTTGCCCATGGCGGCGGCGATCCCGCCCTCGGCCATCACCGTGTGCGCCTTGCCGAACAGCGACTTGCAGATCACGGCCGTACGGGCGCCACGCTCGCGTGCCTCGATGGCGGCGCGCAGTCCGGCGCCGCCGGCGCCAACCACTACGACGTCCCATTCCTGTCGATCGACCACGGACATCAGAACAACCTCGGATCGTCGAAAGCGCCGGAGGCGACCAGGTACACGTAGAAGTCGGCGAGCGCCACGCTCACCAACGACGCCCAGGCGAGCTGCATGTGACGGGCGTTCAGTTTCCCGACCCACTGCCAGGCGCGGTAGCGCACGGGGTGCTTGGAGAAGTGCTTCAGCTTGCCGCCGACGATGTGCCGGCAGGAGTGGCAGGAGAGCGTGTACGCCCAGATCAGCGTGATGTTGAGCAGGAAGACCAGGGTGCCGAGGCCCATGTGGCCCCACTCGTAGTGCTCGTCGCGGAAGGTGAGAATCGTGTCGTAGGTGAGGATGCCGGCGACCAGCAGTGCCGCGTAGAAGAAGTAGCGGTGGATGTTCTGCAGGACGAGAGGGAAGCGCGTCTCGCCGGTGTACTTCTTGTGCGGCTCGGCAACCGCGCAGGCGGGCGGGGACGCCCAGAAGCCGCGGTAGTAGGCCTTGCGGTAGTAGTAGCAGGTCAGACGGAAGCCCAGCGGGAAGATCAGGATGATGATCGCGGGGGAGACGCCCCACCAGCCGCCGAACAGATCGGCGTTGGGGCCGTCCCGCATGGGCGCGCAGTTGTCCGCCAGACAGGGCGAGTAGAACGGCGAGACGTACGGGGCCGCGTAGTAGTCGGCGTTAGCGAACGCCCGCCAGGTCGAGTACACGATGAACGCCAGCAGGCCGGCGGCGGTGGCGGCGGGCGCCAGCCACCAGCGGTCGGTCCGCAGATGCGGGGCGTCGATGGCGGCGCGCGTACGGGTCCGTACGCCGCCGCCGCCGACGTTCGGACGGGGTTCTGTATCCGGGGGTTCGGTACCGGTGGCCAAGGCGGGCTCCGCTCAGTGGTTGGGGCCGTGGTGCGCGCCGAGGCCCTCGTCGTCCGAGTCCGTCCACAGGGTGTTGTCGTACGGGGTGTCGGGGATCGTCACGAGGTCGGGGCGCCGGGGCTGGCCGAGTGCGGGGGCGGCCTCGCGGAGCAGCGCGAGGCTTTCGCGCAGGTGGTTGGCGTCGCTGCGGAGGCGGCGCATTTCCAGGCCGCCCTTGCCGATCTGCTGTTCCAGGCGGCCCATCGAACGCAACAGGTCGTCCAGGCAGCGCTGTACTGACGTCAGTTCGTCGTGCACGGACATGACGTGACCTCACTTCCGGGGGCGGGTTTGGCCCTGGGCGGAGACGTTCATGCGCCTGAGAGTGTTGCGCGTCACACCTGCCGGTGGGAAGCGGTGTGCATGGATTGGCTGAGGGAAGGGGGGCGTGGGGGTGCGTTGGGGTGCGCGTCCTTGGGGGGCTCCGCCCCCCAAACCCCCGGCCGCGCTGAAGGCGCTTGTCCTCAATCGCCAAACGGGCTGGAAATGCGGGTCGGCGCCAGAGCCTCCAGGTTGTTGCGCCAATCGGTTGGGCTTCGCGCCCCGCGCCGCCGTGTCGCCCCCCGCTGCCGAACCCTCTCCTCTTCAGTTGCCCATACATCTGATCAGCGACTTAACGCGCCACCGGAGGTAGACCTGATGTCCCACCACGGCGTCGGACTGCGCGCGGTCACGCGCTCGGTCGCCTTTCTCACCGCCGGCGTGCTCGCCGTGCCCCTGCTCACCGCGTGCGGCGGTGACGAGGAGGAGTCGAGCAGGCCTCTCGCCGGGCAGGACATCGCCCCCGCCGCCCGCTCCCTGCTCGCCGGCGGCGGCACTCTGCGCTGGGCCGTGGACTCCGTACCGGAGACGCTCAACACCTTCCAGGCGGACGCCGACGCGACGACCACCCGGGTCGCGCAGGCCGTGCTGCCGTCGATGTACCGGCTCGATGTGAACGGGCGGCCGCAGCGCAACGCCGAGTTCCTGGAGTCCGCGAAGACCGTCGAGACCGAGCCCAAGCAGGTCGTCCTCTACAAGCTGAACCAGCAGGCCGTCTGGAGCGACGGCCGGGAGATCGGCGCCGCCGACTTCGCCGCCCAGTGGCGTGCCCTGTCCGGCAGGGACTCCGCGTACTGGACCGCGCGCAACGCCGGGTACGACCGGATCGAGAAGGTGCAGCGCGGGGCGAACGACCTTGAGGTCAGGGTCACCTTCAGCCGTCCGTACGCCGACTGGAAGTCGCTGTTCTCGCCGCTGTACCCCAAGGACGTCATGGGGACCCCGGACGCCTTCAACGACGGGGCGCGGCGCAAGCTCAAGGTCACCGCCGGGCCCTTCAACCTCAAGAAGGTCGCGAAGGCGGACGGCGACGTCGTCCTCGTACGCAACCCGCGCTGGTGGGGGCGTACCCCCCGGCTCGACGGGATCGTGCTGCACGCGGTCCCGCGCGACAAGCGCGCCGAGGCGCTCGCCGCCGGCAAGGTGGACGTCGCCGAGGTCGACCCCGCCGAGGCCGAGCGCGTCGTTCTCGCCGCGCGCGGCAACCCCACCCCGCTGCAGGGCCCCGGCGCCGCGCTCACCCCGGGGCGCGCCCTGCGTTCCTGGGCTCTCGCACACGGGTCCGACGAGGACGCCGCCGAGGCGGAGATCAGCGCCCGGCGCAAGCAGCGCGACGCGGTCACCAGATACAGCGAGCAGCAGCGGTCGCTCAGCGGGTTCGAGGTGCGCAAGTCCCTCGAACCCGCCTACACCCAGCTCGCCCTCAACGGCGACGGCGGCCCCCTCGCCGACGAGCGTGTCCGGCGCGCCGTCGCCCGTGCGCTGGACCGCGAGGAGATCGCGGGGCTCGTACTCAAGCCGCTGGGGCTGCCCGCCGTACCGGTCGGCAGCCATCTCGCGCTCTCCGGACAGGCCGCCTACGCCGACAACAGCGATGCGCTCGGCGGTCAGGACACCGACGAGGCCGAGGCGCTGCTCGCCGACGCGGGGTGGGTGCAGGGCGGTCCGATCGACAAGCCGAAGAAGGTCGCCGGAGGCGAGGGGAAGAAGGCCGGTGGCAGGTCCGAGGCGCCCTCAGCCTCCCCGAAGGCCAGTAAGAGCAGCGGTGACGACGAGGGGACCTACGTCGTCGGCGACGACGACAAGCCGTACGGCGAGCCCGTCCGTGAGGACCACCAGGACCCCCGGGATCATCAGGACCCCCGGGATCATCAGGACCCCCGGGATCATCAGGGTCATGAGGATGGTCAGGGGACGAAGAACCTCGCTCAGGACGGCAGGCAGTCCGTCCTCAAGCACCCGGAGCAGGGCGGTGCGCCCGGGGCCTACGCGCCCAAGGGCACCCCTGCTCCCGCCGGGGCCGCCGCCGGGGCGCTCGCCAAGGACGGCAAGCCGCTGACCCTGCGGTTCGTGCTGCCCTCGGGGCCGGGATCCGCCACGCTGCGGGCCGTGGGCGAGCGGATCGCCCGGATGCTGGACAGGGTCGGTATCCGTACCGCCGTCACCAAGGTGCCCGACGACAGCTATTTCAAGGACCACATCGCCAGCGGGCAGTACGACCTGGCTCTGTACTCGTGGCCCGCGTCCGCCTTCCCCGCCACCGACGCGCGGCCCATCTACGCCAAGCCGGTGCCCGCCGCCGACGGGTCGCTCAACGTCGAGCAGAACTACACCCGCGTCGGCACCGACCAGGTGGACCAGCTGTTCGACCAGGCCATCGCCACCCTCGACGAGAAGAAGTCGGCCTCGCTGGTGCGGAAGGCCGACGCCCGGATCTGGGCGGCCGGCGGGTCCATCCCGCTCTTCCAGCGGCCCCAGCTGATGGCCGTGAAGAAGAACGTCGCCAACCTGGGCGCCTTCGGTTTCGAGACCCCCCTCTACGAGGACATGGGGTTCCTGAAGAAGGGCGTGACACCGGGCAGCAGGCCCTCGTCCCGGCCGTGACGGTCGCCTCACCCGCCCGGCCCGGCGAGCCCTTGCGTCCACGGGCCCGTACGATGGGGTAAGGCCGTGGCATGTTCAGCCCGGCAGGGCCCGCGTGACGCAGACGTACGCGCAGGCCGTCCTCAACTCCGGGAGTACGCCGCACTATGGCCACGCGCCACGACATCCGCAACGTCGCCATCGTCGCCCACGTCGACCACGGGAAGACGACCCTGGTCGACGCCATGCTGAAGCAGGCCGGTGCCTTCGCCGCGCACGCCGCCGAGTCGCTCGACGACCGCATGATGGACTCGAACGACCTGGAACGTGAGAAGGGCATCACGATCCTCGCCAAGAACACGGCGGTGAAGTACCACCCGAAGGACGGGGGGGACGTCATCACCATCAACATCATCGACACCCCGGGCCACGCCGACTTCGGTGGCGAGGTGGAGCGCGGTCTGTCGATGGTGGACGCCGTGGTGCTGCTCGTCGACGCCTCCGAGGGGCCGTTGCCGCAGACCCGGTTCGTGCTGCGCAAGGCGCTCCAGCAGCGACTGCCGGTCATCCTGTGCATCAACAAGACCGACCGCCCGGACTCCCGGATCGACGAGGTCGTCAACGAGACCTACGACCTCTTCCTGGACCTGGACGCGGACGAGGAGCAGATCGAGTTCCCCATCGTCTACGCGTGTGCGCGTGACGGTGTCGCTTCGCTGACCAAGCCGGAGGACGGCACCGTCCCGGCCGACAGCAACAGCCTGGAGCCGTTCTTCTCCACGATCCTGTCGCACGTCCCGGCCCCGTCGTACGACGAGGAGGCCCCGCTCCAGGCGCACGTCACCAACCTGGACGCCGACAACTTCCTCGGCCGTATCGCGCTGCTCCGCGTCGAGCAGGGCGAGCTGCGCAAGGGCCAGACCGTCACGTGGATCAAGCGTGACGGCACGTTGTCCAACGTCCGTATCACCGAGCTGATGATGACCGAGGCGCTCACCCGCAGGCCCGCCGAGATGGCAGGACCGGGTGACATCTGTGCTGTCGCCGGTATCCCGGACATCATGATCGGCGAGACCCTCGCCGACCCCGAGAACCCGATCGCGCTGCCGCTCATCACGGTCGACGAGCCGGCGATCTCGATGACGATCGGTACGAACACCTCGCCGATGGTCGGCCGCGGTGGCACCGGCAAGGGTGCCGAGAACAAGGCCGTGGTCAAGGACCGCAAGGTCACCGCCCGGCAGGTCAAGGACCGTCTCGACCGCGAGCTGATCGGTAACGTCTCGCTGCGCGTCCTCGACACCGAGCGTCCCGACGCCTGGGAGGTCCAGGGCCGTGGCGAGCTGGCGCTCGCCATCCTGGTCGAGCAGATGCGCCGCGAGGGCTTCGAGCTGACCATCGGCAAGCCGCAGGTGGTCACCCAGGAGATCGACGGCAAGGTCCACGAGCCCGTCGAGCGCATGACGATCGACGTGCCCGAGGAGCACATGGGCGCGGTCACGCAGCTCATGGGCGTCCGCAAGGGGCGGATGGACAACATGTCCAACCACGGCTCCGGCTGGGTGCGCATGGAGTTCGTGGTGCCCTCGCGCGGCCTCATCGGCTTCCGTACGGAGTTCCTCACCGGCACGCGCGGCACCGGTATCGCGCACTCCATCCACGAGGGCCACGAGCCCTGGTTCGGCGTGCTGGCGACCCGTAACAACGGTTCGCTGGTGGCCGACCGGGCCGGCGCCGTCACCGCGTTCGCGATGACGAACCTCCAGGAGCGCGGTGTGCTGTTCACCGACCCCGGCACCGAGGTGTACGAGGGCATGATCGTCGGCGAGAACTCGCGCTCCGACGACATGGACGTGAACATCACCAAGGAGAAGAAGCTCACGAACATGCGGTCGTCCTCGGCCGACTCGTTCGAGGCGATCGTCCCGCCGCGCAAGCTCTCCCTGGAGCAGTCCCTGGAGTTCTGCCGCGACGACGAGTGCGTCGAGGTCACTCCGGAGGCGGTTCGCATCCGCAAGGTGAATCTGGACGCCCGCGAGCGCGCCCGCTCCGCGAGCCGCGCCAAGCACGGCTGATCCGGAGCTGATCCGGCGTCACGAGGACCCGGTCCCCCACCGGTGGGGGACCGGGCCTTCGGCATGTCCGCGATGCGCCGCGGGAAGCGGGCTCGCCCCCTGCCGGTATCCCTGTCCGCGCGCTGTGCAACGCTGTTCGGATACCGGTGAACCAACGATCAAGTTTCGGACATGTAAACAGAAAACGATCCTATTATGTCCGTTTGGTGGATTTGCTGTTCGACGTGTCAAGCGCGCGCAGGTGTCAATCTTTGCAATTTTTGCTCAAAATTTCGACGGTAGGGAGATCCCTATGCCTTTCGGCCTTGACGCGCGTTGACTTACTTGGCGAAGGTTCCCCCAAACCACAGAACCCGCCGGTATCTGTGCTGCGCTCAACTCTCCAACCCCCCGGGGGAAGAACACACATGACCAGTCCAGCCAAGGCTGAAGGCTCCGGGCCCTCGATCGCCTTGGACCCCGAGCTCGACACGAACCCCGAGCCCGTCAAGGGCGAGAAGAACCTTGAGGGTCGTTCTCCCGGGCAGTTGATGTGGCAGCGCTTCAAGCGTGACCGTACCGGTGTCATCTGCGCCTGCGTAGTCATTTTCTACTTCGTGATCGCGCTGGCGGCGCCACTGCTCACCAAGCTGAGCGGGACCAACCCGTACACGCTGTACGGCCAGGACCCCACGTACGCGGACAGGCCCGTCCTGGACGAGTTCGGGCTGCCGCTGGGCTATTTCGGCGGTGTCTCGGGGACCCACTGGTTCGGTGTGGAGCCGCAGCTGGGCCGTGACCTGTTCGCCATGCTGATGTACGGCATGCGCACCTCGCTGTTCATGGCTGTGGGTGTGACCGTGCTGGTGATGCTCACCGGCATCCTCATCGGTCTGATCGGCGGCTACGCCGGCGGCAGGACCGACTACTGGGTCGGCCGGGTCACCGACTTCTTCCTCTCCTTCCCCACGCAGCTCTTCTTCATCGCGTTCATGCCCGTGGTGACCTCGTTCTTCGTCGACCCGCGGGAGGAGACCCCCACGTACTTCCGCGCGCTGGCCATCCTGATCGTGCTGTGGGTGCTGGGCTGGATGGGCATGGCCCGGCTGGTCCGCTCCACGGTGCTGTCGTTGCGCGAGCGGGAGTTCGTGGAGGCCGCGAAGGTCTCGGGTGCGTCGCCCTGGCGGATCGTCCGCAAGGAGATCCTGCCGAACGTCGTCTCCCCGATCCTGGTGCAGTTCACGTATCAGCTGCCCAGCACCATTCTCACGATCGCGTTCCTCTCCTTCGCGGGTGTCGGTTTCGTCGAGCCCACCCCCGACTGGGGGCGCCTCTTCGCCGCCGCGTCCAAATACGCCGAGCAGGACCCGGCGTTCATGTTCTTCCCGGGCTTGGCACTGGTGATCTTCATCCTGTGCTTCAACCTCCTCGGAGACTCCGTACGGGATGCGTTCGACCCCAAGTCCGGGCGCTGAACCGTCCATTGGTGGGGGGTGGCTGCCGCCCCCGCGTGGCCTGCCGGTCACGTCAGGCAGTACTCATGGATATCAACTGACAGGTAGGTGCATTCGCCACATGAAGTCGCTCAACTCGCGCAGAACGCGGGCCATCGTGGTCGCTATCGCGGCCGGCTCCCTTGCTCTCACCGGTTGCTCCGAGAACGAGGGCGGCAGTTCCAGCAAGGACTCCAAGAAGGACCAGACGGAGGCCGCCGAGCAGTCGAAGGCGGTCGTCTACGGCGACGCCGCCGCGTCGACCGGCCCCGCCGAGGAGGTGGCCGGCGCGAAGAGCGGCGGCACCATCCAGGTCTACCAGGAGTCGGGCCTCACGCACCTGGACCCGGGCCAGATCTACGTCTCGGACGCCGGCCAGGTCGCCAACCTGCTCTACCGCGGTCTGACCAACTTCGAGGAGGACGGCAAGGGCAACGTCTCGGTCGTCGGTGACCTCGCGACCGACTCGGGCACGTCGTCGGACGGCGGCAAGACCTGGACCTACACGCTGAAGGACGGCGTCAAGGACCAGAACGGCAACGCCATCACGTCCGCCGACATCCGTCACAGCATCGAGCGCACGTACGCGGAGTTCATCTTCGACGGCCCGACCTACCTGCAGACCTGGCTGAGCGGCGCGAAGTACCGCGAGGCGCTGCCGGACGGCGGCTTCGGGAGCAAGCACCTGCCGGACTCGGTCCTGGAGACTCCGGACGCCAAGACGGTCGTCTTCCACTTCGACACGGCGCGTCCGGACCTGCCCCAGACGCTCGCCATGCCGGGCTACACCGTCGTTCCGGAGAAGTCCGACACCAAGGAGAAGTACGACACGGCCCCGGTCTCGACCGGCCCGTACAAGATCGCCGAGTACAAGGTCGGCAAGTCCATGAAGCTCGTCAAGAACGAGAACTGGGACCCGAAGACCGACTCCGTGCGGCACCAGTACGTGGACGGCTTCAACTTCGACTTCGGTGTCACCGAGTCGACCCAGACCAGCCGGCTGATCGCCGACCAGGGCGACTCCAAGAACGCCATCCAGTTCACCGGTGGCGTCGAGGCGACCCAGATCCAGAAGGTCATCAGCGACCCGGCGGTGAACAAGCGCACGATCAAGGGCTACCAGCCCTACGTCATGACGCTGACGTTCAACCTGGACCGGGTGAAGAACAAGGCCGTCCGTGACGCGATCACCTACGGCATCAACTCCAAGTCGCTCATCGCCGGTGAGGGTGGCGCCTACGGTGGCGACGCGGCGGCGAACCTGTTCGCTCCGACCCTGCCGGGCTACGAGGCCGCGTACGACCCGTACGGCCGTCTGAAGACGCCGGCGGGCAACATCGAGAAGGCCAAGGAGCTCCTGAAGGACGTTCCGGCCGCCGAGAAGAAGCTCGTCTTCGCCTACTCCAACAGTGAGGCCGGCCAGAAGCGCAAGGTCGCCATCGAGGACTCGCTGACCAAGATCGGCATCGACGTAGTCTCCAAGGAGATCGACTCCGCGAGCTACTACGAGCAGATCGGCAAGGTCGCGAACCCGTACGACATGTACATCACGGGCTGGGGCCAGGACTGGCCGTCGCCGGGCACGGTCATCACGCCCATCTACGACGGTGACCAGATCGCCGACGGTTCCTCGAACTACGCGCACATCAACGACCCGAAGGTCCAGGAGCTCATCCAGAAGGCCCTGACCCAGGAGCCGACCGAGGCTGCCGCGACCTGGAAGGAAGCGCACCACTACATCCTGGAGAAGGTCAACCCGGCCGCTCCGCTCTGGTACACCAAGCAGTTCCAGCTCTACGGTTCGAACATCGGCGGTGCCCGCTACAGCACCGAGTCGAGCTACATCGACATCACCCGACTGTTCCTGAAGTCGTAACTCGCTACGGCTGATCGCGGGGGTGCGCACCAGGCGGAGCGCACCCCCGCGGTTCCGTGAACCCGCCCCACATCGTCTCCACCGTCTCCGCAGAGAGCAGCCCTCCCGCCATGTTTCAGTTCATCCTCCGGCGCACGGTCGGTGCCGTCGTCACCCTGTTCCTGATCGGTGCGGCCACCTTCTTCCTGTTCGTCGCCGCGCCCTCCGACTACGCCTCACTGGCCTGTGGCAAGGACTGCTCGCCCGCGAGACTTGAGGACATCCGTACGGCGCTCGGGCTCAACCTGCCCATCGCGCAGCAGTTCTGGGACTTCATGTCCGGCATCGTGATGGGCCGTGACTTCCCCACCGGCCATTGCTCCGCCCCGTGCCTCGGACAGTCGTTCTACTCGGGCGAGATGGTCTGGGACACGATCATGGACCGCTTCCCGCTGACCCTGTCGCTGACGCTCGGCGCGCTGGGCGTCTTCCTGGTCGTGGGCATCGGCGCGGGCATGCTCGCCGCCTACAAGCGCGGCTCCCTGGTCGACAAGGCCGCCACCGGATCGTCCATGGTCCTCAGCTCGTTCCAGATCTACTTCCTCGGCCCGATCGCGCTGACGGTCCTCGTCTACCAGACCGGTTGGATGGAGGACCCCAAGTACGTGCCCTTCACCGAGGACCCGGTCGGCTGGCTTATCGGGCTGTCCATCCCGATGGTCGTCATGGCCACCATCTTCACCGCGCAGTACACGCGTATGGCGCGCGCCTCGATGATCGAGCAGCTCGCGGAGGAACACGTCCGCACCGCCCGCGCCAAGGGCATGTCACAGAAGTACGTCTTCTTCCGCTACGCCTGGCGCGGCTCGCTGATCCCGATCGTCACTGTGCTCGGCATCGACATCAGCTCCCTGCTCGGCGGCGGTGTCGTCACCGAACTGACCTTCTCCCTCCAGGGAATCGGTCGCCTCGCCGTGGACGGCGCGAGCCAGAAGGACCTTCCGCTGACGATGGGCGTCATGCTGTTCGGGGCCTTTTTCATCCTGATCCTGAACATTCTTGTCGACATCGTGTACGCCTTTATCGACCCGCGCGTCCGGCTCTCCTAGGAAGAACGAACCACCGTGACCACACTGACCAAGCCCGAGGGCGCACCGGCCCCGACCGGTCCGGACAGCTTCCTCTCGGTCCGCGACCTGAAGGTGCAGTTCTCCACCGAGGACGGCATCGTCAAGGCGGTCGACGGCCTTTCCTTCGACGTCGAGCGCGGCAAGACCCTGGGCATCGTGGGGGAGTCCGGGTCGGGCAAGTCCGTCACGAACCTGACGATCCTCGGTCTGCACAACCCGAGGACCTCGACCGTCGACGGCGAGATCGTCCTCGACGGCAAGGAACTCGTCACCGCCACGGAGAGGGAGCTGGAGCAGCTCCGCGGCAACAAGATGGCGATGATCTTCCAGGACCCGCTGACCGCGCTCTCCCCGTACTACACGGTGGGCCGCCAGCTGTCCGAGCCGTTCATGAAGCACACCGGCGCCTCCAAGAAGGAGGCCAGGGACCGGGCCGTGCAGATGCTGGAGAAGGTCGGCATCCCGCAGCCCAGGACACGCTTCGACGACTACCCCCACCAGTTCTCCGGCGGTATGCGCCAGCGCGCGATGATCGCCATGGCGCTGATGTGCGACCCCGACCTGCTGATCGCCGACGAGCCCACCACCGCGCTGGATGTGACAGTGCAGGCCCAGATCCTGGACCTGCTCAAGGACCTCCAGCAGGAGTTCGGCTCCGCGATCATCTTCATCACGCACGACCTCGGCGTCATCTCGAACATGGCCGACGACCTGCTGGTGATGTACGCGGGCCGGGCCGTGGAGCGCGGCAGCGTGAAGGAAGTCCTGCGCGCGCCGAAGCACCCGTACACCTGGGGTCTGCTCACCTCCATGCCGCGCCTGGACGGTGACATCCACGAGGAACTGTCGCCGATCCCCGGATCGCCGCCCTCGCTGCTCAACCCGCCCTCGGGCTGCCCCTTCCACCCGCGCTGCGCCTTCACCGGCGAGGTGCCGGGCAGCCTCTGCACCGACGCACGGCCGCCGCTGGCGGACGGGCGCGCCTCCGCGTGCCATCTGTCGGCGGAGCAGAAGCAGACCATCTTCATCGACAAGATCCAGCCCCGGCTGCGCTAGGGAGCACCGAGACATGAGCGAGAACCTCACCCTCCCCGCACAGCAGGGTTCCACCGGTACGTCGACCGAGGAACTGCTCAAGGTAGAGGGCCTCACGAAGCACTTCCCGATCTTCGGCGGCTTCCCGATCAAACGGAAAGTCGGCGCCGTGCAGGCGGTCGACGGCATCGATCTGACCATCGGTGTCGCCGAGAGCGTCGGCATGGTGGGCGAGTCCGGCTGCGGCAAGTCGACCGCGGGCCGGCTCATCACCCGCCTCCTGGAGCCGACCGGCGGCAGGATCACGTACTCCGGCCAGGACATCACGCACGCCTCGCGCAGGCAGCTGGCGCCGGTCCGCTCCGAGATCCAGATGATCTTCCAGGACCCGTACAGCTCCCTGAACCCGCGCCAGACCGTCGGTACGATCATCAAGTCGCCGATGGAGGTCAACGGGATCGAGCCGGCGGGCGGCCGGGAGAAGAGGGTCCGGGAGCTGCTGGAGCTGGTCGGGCTCAACCCCGAGCACTACAACCGCTTCCCCCACGAGTTCTCCGGGGGTCAGCGTCAGCGCATCGGTGTGGCCCGCGCGCTCGCCCTGAAGCCGAAGCTGATCGTGGCGGACGAGCCGGTCTCCGCGCTCGACGTGTCCATCCAGGCCCAGGTGGTGAACCTCCTCAAGAAGGTCCAGGAGGAGATGGGCATCGCGTTCCTGTTCATCGCCCACGACCTGGCGATCGTCCGGCACTTCTCGCAGCGGGTCGCGGTGATGTACCTCGGCAAGATCGTCGAGGTGGGCGACCGCGAGTCGATCTACAACCGCCCGCGTCACCCGTACACGCACGCGCTGCTGTCCGCCGTCCCCGAGGTGGCGATGGACGACGAGACGGAGCCCCGTGAGCGCATCCGCCTCGCCGGTGACGTCCCCTCGCCGATCCACCCGCCGTCCGGCTGCCGTTTCCGTACGCGCTGCTGGAAGGCCCAGGACAAGTGTGCGAGCGAGGAGCCCCCGCTGGTCCAGATCTCCGGCAACCGTGAGGGCCACCTGACGGCCTGCCACTTCCCGGAGGAGCCGACCACGGAGGCCCGCGACGAGGCCGTCGTCCTGGACCCGGCGCTGAAGGCGCTGGAGGCGGACGCGGCGGAGGACTCCGTCGGCAAGCAGTGACGACGACGGCGTACTGCTGTTGACGCGCGCGACCGTGGGCAGGAGCCGGGTGCTCCCGCCCCCGGTCGCGTTCGTGCGCCGCGGTGCCGTCGGCCGGCTCGCCCAGAACCCGGCACGGGGTGGCATGGGTGCTGTCGCGTACGGGCTGGAGCCGGGTTCCCGGGCGACCGCTTCGCACGGTACTTATTCGCTCGACATGCGGGCGCCGGGAAGGGACGCTCACACGCGGTGTCCCTCACATGGCCTGGAGGCCTCGTTGTCCTTCCCCACGATCCACAACATCACCTTCGACTGCACCGGTGATCCTTACGATGTCGGCCTGTTCTGGAGCCGGGTGTTCGGCCGCCCGCTGGCCGACGACGACAAGCCGGGCGACCCGGAGGCGGTGCTCAGGGACCCGGACGGCGGGCCCACGCTGCTGTTCGTCCGGGTGCCGGAGGGCAGGTCGGTGAAGAACCGCCTGCATCTCGACCTGCGACCGCACGGACGCACGCGGGACGAGGAGGTCGAGCGGGTGGTCTCCCTCGGCGCCCGGGTCGTCGCGGACCACCGCAGGCCCGACGGCAGCGGGTGGGTCCTGATGGCCGACCCCGAGAGCAACGAGTTCTGCGTGGAGCGCGGGGAGCTGGGCTGACCGTCGGTGGCGTTCAGCTCGGGTCGTTCCCGGCCTTCCCGTAGCGGCGGAACGCGTGGGTCCGCACGGTCCAGGGGCCGACCGGCACCGGGTCGCCGAAGATGTAGGGGTCCTTCTGCTGGTAGCGGCCCTTGCACGGGTCGGAGTGCACCTCGATCGTGCCCGTGCGGGGATCGACGATCATGTAGTGGGCGATGCCCATCGCGGGGTACTCGGTCAGCTTCTCGCCGTAGTCGCTGCTCGGGTTGGACGGCGAGACGATTTCGATGACCGCCAGCACTTTGGTCGCGTCGACGGCGGGTCCCTCCTCCCCGAGGACGTCCTCGGGGAGGACGACGGCGTCCGGGCGGCGCATGCGGCCTATGGCCGGGTGCTCGATCTCGGGGCCGGTCGCGCAGATCTAGCCGGGGTGCGTGGTGAGGAGCTGCTGGGTGATGTGCGGTACGCGCCGTAGGTTCCGCTGGGCGCCCGCGCCGGATCGGGTCGTACCTGCGGCGGAGCGCCCGGACGATCTTGCTGACGGGATGACATAGCCGTATAAAAAGTCACGAACCGCGTTAACAAGCAAGCAACTTGGCCGACCCGATCTCGATATATGGACGGTCCACTCTGAGGAACGTACGGCCGTGCGGGTGCCGTAAACGGGCCGGGGCTCGCCATGTAGCCCCGGCCCGTTGCCGTGCCTTTACGAGGCCTGCACCAGTCCCAACGCCCGCTTCAGGAAGTCCACCTGAAGCAGCAGCAGGTTCTCCGCGACCTGTTCCTGCGGGGTCATGTGCGTGACGCCGGACAGGGGCAGCACCTCGTGCGGGCGGCCCGCGGCCAGCAGTGCCGAGGACAGGCGCAGGGCGTGCGCGAAGACGACGTTGTCGTCGGCCGTGCCGTGCACGACCATCAGCGGGCGGTGCGGCTCGGCGGCCGAGGACAGCCCGGCCTCCGTCACCAGTGAGCTGTGCGCGTACGCCTCCGGGGCCGCGGCCGGGTCGCCCAGGTACCGCTCCGTGTAGTGCGTGTCGTACAGCCGCCAGTCCGTCACCGGGGCGCCCGCGATGCCCGCGTGGAAGACGTCGGGGCGCCGCAGCACCGCCAGTCCCGCGAGCCAGCCGCCGTACGACCAGCCACGGATCGCCACCCGGGAGAGGTCGAGCGGGTGGCGCTCGGCGAGGTCCCGCAGGGCGTCGACCTGATCGTCCAGGGAAACCGTGAAGTCCCCGTGGACCGCCTTCTCCCAGGCCGGCGAGCGTCCCGGTGTCCCCCGTCCGTCGGCCACGACCACCGCGAATCCCTGGTCGGCGAACCACTGCGAGGTGAGGTGCGCGTTGTGCGCGGCGACCACGCGGGGGCCGTGGGGGCCGCCATAGGGGTCCATGAGGACAGGGAGGGGAGTGACGCCGTCGTAGTCGGTCGGCATAAGCAGGGCGCATGGAATTCGGCGTGCGCCCCCTTGGGTGAGGGTCATGCGCGGGGACATACCGGGATCTTCGGCGTACGAGGTGACGGTCGCCGCGCGCTTCCCCTCCCTCAGCACCTGCACCTGGGCCCCCGGCCGGTCCGGCACCGCCGACACGAGCACGGTCACGCCCCCGGCGCGTACTGCCGAGTGCACGCCGGGCTCCTGCGAGACGCGCTCCAACCCGAGCTCGTTCACCCGATAGACGTGCACTTCGCCGATCTCGGTGCCGACCGCCTCCGCACCTGCCGACGCCGACACGAGCACGTCGTCGGCCGAGACGTCCAGCACCGCCCGTACGTGCAACTGCGGTCCTGTCAGGGGCCGTTCGCCGACGGCAAGCACCCTCGCGCCACCCTCGTCGGCGATGCGCACAAGCTGTCCGGAGGGGCTCCAGCAGGGCACGCCAGGGAAAAGATCCAGCCAATGTGGATCTTCCTCCGCGTGCACCATCCGGGTCGCCCCCGTGTCCGGGTCCACGGCCAGGAAAAGCTGCCCGCGCTGGTCCCGCGACTGCACCAGAAGCAGCGGCGCCCCCGCCCCTGACCAGTGCACACGCGCCAGATACGGGTACCGCGCCCGGTCCCAGACGACCTCGGTGCGCACCCCCTCAAGGGTGAGTACGAAGAGCCGCACCTCGGCGTTCAAGGTGCCCGCCGCCGGATACGCGACCCGCTGCGGCTCGCGTTCCGGATGCGCCGGATCGGAGATCCACCAGCGGTTGACGGGCGCGTCGTCGGCCCTCGCGACCAGCAGCCGGTCGGATTCCGGGGACCACCAGAAGCCGCGCGAACGGGCCATCTCCTCGGCCGCGATGAACTCGGCCAGCCCGTACGTCACCGTCTCCGACTCGGGTTCCGCGAGCGCGAGGGCCTGCTCGCCGACCAGGTCGGTGAGGCACAGGGCGCCGTCCGCGACGTAGGCGACGAGCCGTCCGTCGGGGGAGGGGCGCGGGTCGATGACGGGCCCCAGGGTGGCGATCTCGCGGACCGTCCCGGCCTGGAGCTCGGCCACGAAAAGCCGCCCGGACAAGGCGAAGGCGGCCAGTTCGACGGCCGCGTCGGTGGCGTAACCGACGATCCCGGCGCTGCCCTCACGGCTGCGTTCCCGGCGCGCCCGCTCCTCGCCGGACAACTCCTCGTCGGCCCCGCCGAGGAGCGCGAAAGGGTCGGCGGCGACGCGCTCGCCGCCGTCCGGGAGGTCGAGCACCCACAGCATGTTCGCCCGGTCGGTGCCTGAGGAGGACCGCAGGTAGGCGACGCGTGAACCGCTGGGAGCCACGGTGAACGCGCGGGGTGCGCCGAGCGAGAAACGCTGGGTGCGGGCGTGCCGGCGGGGGAAGGAGACAGGCTCGGTCGTCATGCCCCGACCATATTGGCCATGCGCCCCCTTGTGCGGCCGTGCGCCGACCGATGCGCGCGGGCGAATAGTTATGATCACTGGCGGTGAGTGGGTATGAACCTGCTGGCCACTGTATGGATCAACTGCCCCCATAGTCCGACCCCCCGCGTCCCTGGGCCCCTTGGAGGTGAGCCGCCGTGGCACTCTCGATTTCGGCGGTCGTGCTGCTGGCGATCATCGTCTTCTTGCTGATCAAGAAGTCAGGACTCAAGGGAGGGCATGCGGTGGTGTGCATGCTGCTGGGGTTCTACATGGCCTCATCGACCTTCGCCCCGACGATCAGCGACCTGACGACAAGCATCGCGGGCATGATCGGCGACCTCAAGTTCTGACCGACGCCGCGCCCGCTGAGCAGCGCCGGTGGGTGGGCTCCGGAAGGTTGGTGGCCGGAGCCCGACCCCGGTGACGTGTTCCGCGTCACTCGCCCCGCCCGCGACCGTAAACTTGACGGAATTGGGTCAAGTGAAGGTCGAGGCGGGGGCGCGTGGACGGACACAACGCTGAGGACCGGCTCCGGGAACTGGCGAAGGCATCGCCCAACTTCGGGCGCCTGTACGGCTACCAGCCGCTCCTGGCCGTCTACGGGTCGCAGGCCGAACTCACCGTCCTGACCAACCCGAACGCCGCCTACGTCAGCGCCGGGCAGTTCGGCGAGGTCCTGGCCGAGGAGTTCGTCACCCGGACCGGTACGCGCGTCGAGGGCACCCGGCAGGTCGACCGCCTCAACGCGCTGACCCGGGCGGGCGTGCTCGTCGGCTGGAGCCGCGACGCCTTCGACAAGTTGCGCCGGGGCCGCAACGACGCCGCGCACAACCACCTCTTCGACACGACGAAGGCGCTCGAAGCGCTGGAGCTGTGCTGGCAGTTGGGCGATCTCTTCGACCGGGCCATGGGCGGGACGCGGACCGTGGCCGCGTTCGTCCCGCCGACGCTTCCGGCCGAGATGCCGGCCGCCGACCCCGAGGAGATCGCCGAACTCCAGAAGGCTTTGCAGGGGCACCGCAGTGCGCTGGCCGAGTCGCGGATCAAACTGTCGGAGACCAGCGGCCGCCTGGAGGCCGAACGCAGGGCCCGTGCCGAAACCGAGACACTCATCGCCCGTGCCGAGCAGACCAGGGCCGCGGACGCCGCCCGGATCGAGGAGCTGACGGCGCAGGTCGCCGAGCTGCGTGCCACGCACCAGCAGCGGTACGACCGTGAGCGCCTCCGGCCCCGGAAGGTCGCCTCCGCCGCCCGGGACGCCATCGTGGAGCGCGCCCAGCGCCCCGCGCCGCTCAACGAGGTTCAGGCGCGCGTCAGGATCGACGCGATGCTCTCCGACGCGGGCTGGCTGATCCAGGACAAGGCGGACGCCAACCCCCTGGCGGGCAGGGGCGTCGCCATCCGCGAGTTCACCGTGGCCACGGGTCGCGCCGACTACGTCCTGTACGTCGACGGCCGGATCGCCGGCGTCATCGAGGCCAAGCGCGAGGGAACACCGCTCGCCGGAGCCCTCGCCCAGAACGAGCGGTACGCGGCGGGTGTGCTCAAGGAACACACGATGGCCGTATGGCGCCGCGAGGAGCCCTTCGCGTTCCGCTACGCCACCACGGGCACGGAGACGTACTTCGTCAACCGTGTCGACCCCGACGCCCGCTCCCGCGAGGTCTTCGCCTTCCACCGTCCCGAGACCCTCGCGGCCTGGATGCGGAAGTCCGACGAGAACCCGCAGGCGCCCACCTTCCGGGCGGCCCTGCGTACGAGCATGCCGCTGCTGGAGACGCACGGCCTGCGGATGGCCCAGGTCGACGCCATCACGGGCCTGGAAGGCTCACTGGCCGCCGACCGCCCCCGTGCCCTGATCCAGATGGCGACGGGAGCGGGCAAGACCTTCACGGCGGTCACCGAGACCTACCGCCTGCTGCGTCACGCGGGTGCCCGCCGGGTCCTGTTCCTCGTCGACCGCAACAACCTCGGCCGCCAGGCGCACGCGGAGTTCGACAAGTACCGCACACCGGACGAGAACCGGAAGCTCACCGACCTCTACAACGTTGACATGCTGGGCCGGGGCGGGCTCCAGGAGACGTCGTCCGTGGTGATCTCGACGATCCAGCGGATGTACGCCCTTCTCCGGGGCGAGGCGATCACGGACGAGCCGGGGGCGGCGGACCGGGAGGACGGCAAGGGCGGCGAGAGCGCTGAGGGGACAGGTGACAGCGGCGGCGGCAGCGGGGACGCGACGACCTCGACTTCGGTCTCACCTTCGACCTCGACCTTGGACGAGACCTACGAGGCGGACGAGCCGATCACGGTCGAGTACAACCCGGACGTCCCGATCGAGTCCTTCGACGTGATCGTGATCGACGAGTGCCACCGTTCCATCTACGGCCTGTGGCGCGGAGTCCTGGAGTACTTCGACGCCCACCTCGTCGGCCTCACGGCCACTCCCACCCGCCAGACCAAGGGCTTCTTCGACAACAACCAGGTCTCGCAGTACACGTACGAGCAGGCCGTGGCCGACGGCGTCAACGTCGACTTCGACATCGTGCGCCTCAACACCGACCTGCGCGAGGACGGCGGCGCGAAGATCGAGGCCGGTACGACCGTCCGTATCCGCGACCGGCAGACGCGCGCGCAACGGTACGAGGAACTCGACGAGGACTTCACCTACACCACCTCGCAGCTCGGCCGCACGGTGATCTCCGAGGACGAGATCCGGGCCGTGCTGACGACGTACAGGAACAACTGGCAGCGGTGGTTCCCGGGACGCGCCGACCTCCCTAAGACCCTCGTCTTCGCGGCCGGCGACGACCACGCCGAAGAGGTTCTCAAGCAGGTCAAGGAGATCTTCGGCCGGGGCGACGAGTTCGCGAAGAAGATCACCTACCGGTCACGCGAGAACGGGGACGATCCCGACTCGCTCATCAACGACCTG
The DNA here is from genome assembly GCF_033441795.1 of Streptomyces sp. ADMS. Lineage (NCBI taxonomy): Bacteria > Bacillati > Actinomycetota > Actinomycetes > Kitasatosporales > Streptomycetaceae > Streptomyces > Streptomyces sp. ADMS. The sequence goes on from NZ_JAVFVX010000071.1 coordinate 23,586, forward strand.
CGCAACTCGCCGAGGCTGCGGGTCGCGGTGACGGTCGACATGATCGCCACGGGCACGGATGTGAAGCCCCTCGAATGCGTGATATTCCTCCGGGCGGTGAAGAGTCCGGTGCTCTTCGAGCAGATGAAGGGGCGGGGCGCCCGTTCCATCGACGCGGACGAGTTGAAGGCGGTCACTCCGGAGGCGGCGCCGGACCTGACCAAGGACCGTTTCGTGCTGATCGACGCGGTGGGCGTCACCGACTCGCCCCTCGTGGACGCCCGGCCGCTGATCCCGGCGGGGGAGCAGCGGGGCGTATCGCTGGCGAAGCTCCTCGACAAGGCGGGCACGCGGTCACTGACGGCGGACGAGGCGGAGACGCTGGGGCGCCGGCTGGCCCGTATCGACCGGCAGCTCGGCGAGGAGGAGCGGGGGCTGCTGGCGCAAACATCAGGGGGAGCTTCCCTGGCCGACATCGCCCGCCGTATCGCCGACGCGGTGGACGTCGACACCCAGGACCGGGCCCGGCACGAGGGTGGTTCCGAACTCGCCCGGAAACTGGTCCAGGACGCGGTGTCCTCGCTGACCTCCCGGCCGGAGCTGCGGAAGCTGATCCTGGAGATCCGGCACCAGCAGGACCTGACGTACGACGAGACGACAGAGGTGCGGATAACCGCACTGACGGAGGTCCCGCGAGAGGAACGGGCCCGCAAGGAGCTCGCCGAGTGGAACTCGCTCCTCACGAAGGAGCAGCGGGACGAGAACGCGGCGATCCGGGTAGCCCTGGGCAGTGGTACGCACCGGTTCACTCCGCGTGAGGCACGGGACGCGCTGAAGGAACTCGCGGGCAGGATCCGGGCGACGAATCGTTCCTGGACGGCGGGTGTCCTCTGGGACCACTACGACCAACTCGGCAGGGCCGCGGCGAGCCCGGGCAAGGAGGCGGGACTCGGTGACCTCCTGCGGCTCATCCGCTTCGAGCTCGGCGCCGACGACGAGCTGCGGCCGTACCGTACGGTGGTCGAGGAGCGCTTCGAGGGCTGGCTGCTGCGGCAGCGGCAGGCGGGCGTGGAGTTCACGGAGGACCAGCTGTGGTGGCTGGAGCGTGTAAAGAACGCCATCGCCCAGGACATCGGCATCGAGCCGGGGGACTTCGGGTACGCGCCTTTCTCCGAGCGCGGCGGAGGCCGGGGCTTCATGCGGGCGTTCGGGGACAAGGACAAGGCGTTGGAACTGTTGGCTGAGCTGAATCAGGAATTGGCTTGAGCGTGGAACTGGGCGGGTTGCCGGACTCCTGGTCGTGGGTGTCCCTGAAGGACGTACTGAGCGAGCCCCTCATCAATGGGCGCTCGGTCAAGACCATGGAAGGCGGGTTTCCTGTCCTTAGGCTCACGGCCATTACGGGCGGAAATATCGACCTTGGAGCGTCGAAAGAAGGTGCTTGGGGAGCCGAACAGGCCGGGCCCTTCCTGGTCCATGAGGGAGATTTTCTTCTCAGCCGTGGAAACGGGTCCAAACGTCTGGTCGGGCGTGGCGGACTGGTAGGGGCAGTCGAGAGTCCGGTTGCGTTCCCGGACACCATGATTCGCGTGCGACTCAGTGATGATCTGATCTCTACTTCTTATTTCCGATCGTTGTGGGACTCTCCGGTTGTGCGCAGGCAGATTGAGGAGCAAGTACGCACGACGGCGGGGATCTACAAGCTGAACCAAGCCATCCTTGAAAGGGTTTCCCTGCCGCTGCCCCCGCTCGCGGAGCAACACCGCATTGTCGAGGCCCTCGAAGAGGAGCTGTCGCGGCTGGAGGCCGGAGTCGCGACTCTGCACGTAGTTCGTAGGCGGCTTGTGGGCCTGCGGAAGGTGATCCTGGTGTCATCCGTTCCGGATGCGCTTCCGTCCTCGTGGAAGATGTCGACGGTGGAAGGGGCGGGAACCGTCGAACTCGGGCGTGCGCGTCATCCCGATTGGCATCACGGTCCGAATATGCGTCCTTATTTGCGTGTTGCCAACGTCTTTGAGGATCGGATCGACACCGCAGATGTGATGGAGATGGACTTTTCCGGGCTTTGGGAGAAATATCGGCTAGAGCCTGGTGATGTCCTACTTAATGAAGGGCAGAGTCCTCACCTTGTAGGGCGTCCGGCGCTCTATCGAGGAATCCCCAAGGATGTTGCTTTTACTAACAGTCTGCTTCGTTTCAAGGCTGGAAATGGGGTTCTTCCAGAATGGGCCTTGCTCGTTTTTAGGCGACACCTGCATGCAAAGCGTTTCATGCGCGAAGTACGTATTACAACCAACATTGCACACTTGTCCAGTAAACGCCTGAAGGTGGTCGAATTTCCGATCCCTCCTTTGGACGTGCAGGAACGGCTTGTCCAGCGCTGTGACGAACTGCTGAGCGGGGTGGACGCCATGGAGCAGCAGGTGAGTAGTGGCTTGAGGCGTGCTAACGGCTTGCGTGCCGCTCTGCTCAATCGAGCCTTCACCGGGAAGCTGGTCTCGCAGCAGCCTGATGATGCACCTATTGCTCCTCTTCTGGCCCGCATCGCTGCCGATCAAGCTGGCCAGGCCAAGCCCGGGCGTGGTCGCCCAGGCAGAGTCGGCAAGGCGCTGAAGGCGCCCGCCCAGCGAGCCGCAACGCGTCCCGCCCCCGAGCCAACCCCCGCCCCCGCCCTCGCCGTACAGCAGGAGTTCGACCTGTGACCGCCCCCGCAGACGCCCCGCAGCCCGCGACAGAGCCCGCAGAGAAGGCCAAGGTCGTCGCCCAGACCAACACGCTGGTCGCCAAGCTCTGGAACTACTGCAACGTCCTCCGCGACAACGGCATGTCCACCATCGAGTACGTCGAGCAGCTCTCCTACCTGCTCTTCCTCAAGATGGTCGACGAGATGGAGAACGACCCGTGGGACGGGCGCGACATGAGCGCGATCGTGCCCGCCGCGTACAACTGGAAGTCACTCGTCGGCAAGCGCGGTCCCGAGTTGGAGAAGCACTACCGCGACATCCTCGAACACCTGGGCCGCCACCCCGACACCACCATCGGCACGATCTTCGCCGACGCCCAGAACCGGATCACGAAGCCTGCCCTTCTGGAGAAACTGGTCGTCGACCTGATCGGCCGGGAGGAGTGGACCGTCAAGGGGACGGACCTCAAGGGCGACGCCTACGAGGGGCTGCTGAACAAGGGCGCCTCGGACACCAAGACCGGCGCCGGCCAGTACTTCACGCCCCGCTCCCTCATCGATGCCATGGTCGATGTCACCCAGCCCGGCCCCGACGACACCGTCACCGACCCCGCCTGCGGTACCGGCGGCTTCCTCATCGCGGCCCACTCCTACATCCGCGACCACCACATGAAGAAGATGTCGCTGGACGAGCGGATGGCCTACGACAGCGGCCGCAAGATCTGGGGCAACGAACTCGTCACCGGCACCGCCCGCCTAGCCGCGATGAACATGCTCCTCCACGGCATCGGAAAGAGCGACGGACCCAGTCTCATCACCGTCGGTGACGCGCTCGCCGAGAAGCCCAGCGGACGGCACGCCACCCTCGTCCTTGCGAACCCTCCCTTCGGCCGCAAGTCCGCGATCACCGTGATCGGCCAGGACGGCGATGTCGAGAAGGAGGACATCCAGTACGACCGGGATGACTTCACCGCGACGACCACCAACAAGCAGCTGAACTTCCTCCAACACATCATGTCGCTCACGGCAGTTGGTGGGCGTGCGGCTGTCGTCCTGCCCGACAACGTCCTCTTCGAGGGCGGGGCCGGTGAAAAGGTCCGGCGCAAGCTGCTCGACGAGTTCGACCTTCACACCATCCTGCGGTTGCCGACCGGCATCTTCTACGCCGGTGGTGTCAAGGCCAACGTCCTCTTCTTCGACAAGAAGCCCCCGCGCGCCGACGGCAAGCCGCACACCACGAAGACCTGGATCTACGACCTCCGCGTCGGCCAGCACTTCACGCTCAAGCAGCGCCCTCTCACCCGTGCTCACCTGGACGACTTCGTGGCGGCCTACCGCCCCGGCGAGCCCAGGTCCTCCCGCGTCGAGTCCGAGGACGACAACGGGCCGTTCAGGAAGTTCAGATACGAGGACCTGATCGCCCGCGACAAGGTCAACCTCGACATCACCTGGATGAAGGACCCGGCCCTCGACGACGCCGACAGTGGTCTGGCGCCCGAGGTGATCGCCGAGGAGATCGTCCGCGACCTCCAGTCAGCCCTGAACGAGTTCACGGCCATCGCCCGCTCCCTGGGCGCCGAGGTCGACGTACCGGAGGCCGAGGTCGAGTAGTTCGGGTCTTTGCACTTGGGCGGTGCAGTCCCCTGCCCGGTGCGTGCCCGGGGTGATCCTCCTGGAAGTGTGACACTCCGGCGCGGAGTGTCACACTCTCGCACCTCACCTGCCGGGGACCCGGCATGCCTGGGCACTGCTCACCTTCGAATCCCCGGCCAGCACACCAAGGAGCCCCGGGCCGCCGCCCGTTTGAACACGATCAGGAAACAGAGGGCTCTTTCAAGCTCCCCATGCATCCTGAATTAGCCATATTTTCGGGGAAGTTCGCACTGGCGAAACTGGGAACCTCACCGATACCGTCAGTCGTCTTGACTGAACATCTGTCTCACGGGGAGCTCACCTTGAAGCGCCGCTCTTTGCCCGTTGCTGCCGCGCTCGCCGCGACCGCAGCCCTCCTGCTGACGGCCTGCGGCAGCGGGGACGAGAAGTCCAGCGACACCGACAAGTTTGCCGGAGCCGACGACGGCAACACAAAGGCATCAGCTTCACCGAGCCCGAGCGACACGGTCGACCGTCCCGAGATCGCACTGCCGAGCGACCTCACCGACACCTTCGAAAGCTGGAAGACCGGCGACGCGACCGAGGACACGATTCTCAGGGACGTCGCCCAGCGGATCGACGCAACCAACTACGCCATCACACAGGCCAATACCGATGTGCCGGCGCTCAGCTTCTACTACAGCGGTACCGCACTGGCCGATGCCAAGGACTGGGTCGAGTCCATCGTGAAGGACGGTTACACCATCACCGGCGAGAACCGGTACTACAACGCCAAGATCGATGTCTTCGATTCCTCGTCGGCGGGTGTCGTCTACTGCGAGGACCAGGGCAAGGCGTACGCGAAGGACCGGACGTCCAAGAAGGTCTACAAGACCGAGGTGACCGCTAAGTCGTACGTGCTCTACACGTCGCGCGTGGAGAAGAACAAGCAGGGCGTGTGGCAGACAACCAAGCTGACTTCGCAGAGGGGTCACAAGTCGTGCACGTCGTGACATCTCGCAGCCGATTCGCCGTGGCAAGCCTTCTCGCGGGAGCCCTCGCCGTCGGAGTTGCGGGAACAGCGGTCGCGGACTGGCCGCCGAGCAAAGGCACCCAGGGCGACACCGTGCAGACCGCAAGCTCCAACGCCGGCACGCTGGTCTCCAAGGTGACCTATTCCGGTTCCGTACGGTCGAGCGGCAGCGGCGCCGCTGTCCAACCGGTCACCGACTGGACGCCGCCTGCGTGCTGGTACGAACCCCGTTCCGTCGACGAGTTCAGAACGTACGTCGAGGCGTTCTACGAGGAGACGATCAACACTCCTGGCCAAGCCAACTACGCCAAGGCCGCGGTCGGTCAGTTCCGGAACATCTACAAGGACGGCGAGTACAGGGACTACAACGAGGGGGAGGCCGGCAAGGGCAACTGGTGGGTCGCTGTCCGAAACCCCGACCGTGAGGACGACCCCGCCAGCTGGGAGTGCAGCAATGCCCCCTTCTGGGTGGAGAACAACGCCAACCCGGGTGTCACTCAAGCAGTCACCCCCCAGCTGCTGGCCGAGGCCGCCTACAGCGCGATCCAGCTCCCCGACACCAAGGTCACCCTTGCGCCCGAGAACGTAACCAAGGTCAACCTCGCCACTTGGGCCTGGCTCGACAAGGCCATGTTCAAAGAGGTCTCCGTAACCGCGGCCCTGAACGTCGCCGGCCTCAACATCCAGGCGACGGCCACCGCCAAGCCTCTCTCCCTCAAACTTGAACCCGGCACCACCGATGCCACGACCTACCCGGCCTCCGGCGAGTGCATCATCAACGCCGACGGCTCCATCGGCGAGCCCTACGCCCAGGGCAAGTCCAACCAGACTCCGCCGTGCGGAATCAAGTACCTCCGCTCCTCGGGGAACGGCACGTTCAACCTCCGGGCGACCATCACCTGGGACATCGCCTGGACCGGAACCGGCGGCGCGGGCGGAGACCTGCCGGACGGCACGTTCGGCGGGGAACAGGCGATCACCGTCCAGGAAATCCAGGCCGTCAACCGCTGACCGGTGACCGGTGACCGGTGACCGGTGAAGAGCTTGCGCGTCCTTATCCGTCAGCGGCCCGGAGAGACCGGAACACGACATGAGTGACCTGCGCCTCGAAGACACGATCTTCGAGGATCTGAAGAAGACCTTCTCCACCATCAGCGACCGCATGGAGACGGCCCGCCGCAGCCTGCGCGCCACCGACGCCTCGGTTCTCGGTGAGAGCAAACTCGTCGAGGATCTGCGGGACTTCGCCGACGACTGGGGCTACGGCATCAAGCAGCTCGGCAAGCACACCCAGGGCGCGGTCAAGATGATCAACCACATCGACGACACGTTCAGCAAACTCGACCTGGACCTTGCCGAATCGCTCAAGTCCGCCAGGGCCAAGAAGAAGGGCAAGTGACGTGAAAGACCGTCTTTCGTCCTTGCCGAACATCGGCCGGGACCCCACCCCCGGCAGTGTCGAGGACACCCGCGACCTGGCCAGGCAACTCGGCAAGCTGGCGAGTGAGCTGGGCACGTCCCTGCGGGACTTGGAGCGGATCGAAACGGGGGAGTGGAAGGGCAAGGCCGCGCTGGCCTTCACCGAGTACATAGGCGAGGACGTCACCCCGCTCATACGCAAGAGCCACGACTCTTTCGACAAGGCCTCACGCGCGCTGCATCGCTGGGCGGGCGAACTCCAGGACTTCCAGGACGAGACGGCCCGGCTGGAGAGGACCGCCGGGGAGAAGATCGACGCCAAGGCGAAAGCCAAGGAAGGCACCGACGAGTACGGCAAGGCCTCCGGTGATGTGGACGGGGTCATCGACAAACTCCACGACCTTGAGGACCGCTACGGTCTGGCCGCCGCGAAGATCAGCAAGGAACTCGACAAGGCCGCCGACATCGCGCCCGACGAGCCCGGCTTCTGGGACAAGCTCACCAAGGGCGTCGCGGACGCCTGGGACGCCACCGGCGACTGGATCAAGGAACATGCCGACCAGATCAAACTGATCGGCGACCTGCTGAGTGACCTGACCGCGATCCTGGCCCTGCTGACCATCATTACGCTTCCGTTCCCGCCCCTCGCAGCGATCTTCGCCACGGCCACGCTCGTCACCAGCGGGCTCGCACTCGCGGCCCACGGCGTTGCCAAGGCGGGCGGTGCGGATGTGAGCTGGATGCAGATCGGACTCGACGCGCTGGGGCTCCTGCCGGGTATCGGGGCATTCAGCAAGGGGGTCAAGGTGGTTGGTAAAACCGGCGGGGCGGCCAGGACGGCTGGGCTCGCCAAAGCCGCCGCACTCGGCGAGGGGTTTACGGCAACGCAGGTTGCTGCCTCACGGGTACTGCTCGCCACCGGCGATACGGCCAAGGCTGTCACCGGCGGGGTCAAACTGTTGCCCGGCAAGGTGGTGCTCGGCGGTACGGCCACCCACGTGTACGAGGTCGCTCATGGAACCAGCAGCGTGCTGTCACGCATGGGAGGGATCGTCAACCAGGGCTACCACGCCGGCCAGTGGGTGGGCTCCAAGGGAGCCAATCTCATTCCGGGCGTGACCATCAACCCCCTGGGGGCAGGCATCGCCATGGATGCCGGGCTCAAGATCTTCCCCAAGATCACGAGCATCCACCAGCACGTGGGAGAGGCTCTCTTCCCAGGAGACCAGTTCGAGAAGTCGGCCACCGGTCACTGAACTGCTGACGCGCGCTGTCAGAGTGAACACGCGGAGCGAAGTGCCCGGACCCGCCCACTCAGGAAGATACATACGGTCATGAACATCTGGCAGCCCGAACCGGGCGAGACTCTTCTCGCCCGCGCGCTGGTCACCTTCGCCACCGGCGCCGCCGCCCGCGTCAGCGGCATGCGGTGGTTCCGCGACACAGAGCGCAACGACATCCAGCACGAACTGCCCGGCTGGCCCGAGGGCCCCGTGTACACGGCGCGTTCGACGGGGGGTGTGGTCGGACGCAACACCGTCAAAGGCACGGCAATCGCGCTGGGCGTCGCTGTCCTGGCAGTGCTCAGCGGTGGCGGCGGCAGTCTCGGCAGCGATACCTACAGCCCCCATAAATCCGGCTCTGACACCCCTGACGACCGGAACAACGAGGTACTGGACTTCCCTGTCATGTGGGCCGCGCCCGGCACCATAGCTCGCACCCTTCCCTGGCAGCTGGATCCCGCACGCTCCCCCGAGAAGCACTACCGCACCCATGCGATCGTCACGGACCGCCGACTGGTCATCGTCGGCTTCCCCTATTCCAAGAAGAACGACAAGCTCATCGAGGACGAAGTCCTCTGGGAAATCCCCCTGGCCCAGATCCGCCAGGTAACGCCAAGGCGCTTCAAGGACGGGACCGATGCCGAGATCGTCTTCAGTGACGGCTCGTGGTGCAGACTGGGCGCCATCACGCGAGAGAATTTCACCAGGTACCTCCTTCCTCATGAACTCATCCCTCTGGACGCGCTCACGCCGGGGCAGCGCAGCACTGTCGAGAAATTCGTTGCCGAATCCAATGTGCCGAACGCGGCACCCCCGGTGGTCAGTCTCCATCCCTGCGGTCACTACCGGGTCGAGTTCGTCGTACCGAGCAAAGTGAATGCGGCTTTCGGTCTTACCGAAAGCACATTGATCATGGACGCACAGGGCACCGAGGCGGCTGAGTTCGCGGACCTCCACCCAGACGACTTCTGAACTCCGGCTCTGCCTCTGACCTCTCCAAGGACGACCTCACCGCCATGACATCCCCTACCGACTCGACGAGGACGCTCCCGCCCACCCCGGCTGCTGTGGAGCCCCCGCCCCTCTCGTTCAACGTCCCGGAAGGCTTCTTCGCACTCCCTCTCGCCGCCACCCCCGAAGAACGTGCCGAGCACGCCCAGATCTTCGTAAGAGCGCTCTACTCCGGCGGCGACGACACCATTTGGGAACCCGCCGCCCCCTACTACGCAGCGATAGCCGAACTCATGGCCGGCACCGGAGTCTCGTACGCCGCGATGGGCCTGTTCTCCACAGCGGACGACGAAGAAGACGGAGACGAAAACGGAGATGTTGCCAGGCACAGCCTTTCCGACGGTGCCGTCCAGTGCGCGTTCACCGTGGCTGCCATCCCGACGGACCAAGCCGCTGCCGACACGGACATCGTGGCCCAGGGAATCCTCGCAACTCTCTCCAGGGACTCGTACAACGACGCTCGCTGGCTCGACCTGCCATGCGGCCCTGCGGTGTTCTGCGTAACCCTGCGCGAACTCAAGCTGAGGCCGGAAGTGACGGCGAGCGGTGAGGCGGCAGATCTCCTCACGGGGCAGATCCAGGTCCATGTCCCCTTCTCCACCGGACCGTTCACCGCGATCTTCACCCTCTACACAGCATCCACGGACTACTGGGCCGAGTTCTGCGACATGATGGCAGCCATCCTCCAGACCGTCTCCTTCACCGAACCGGTCGCAGAAACGGATACTTTGCCTGAGGTAGCCGATTGAGCTGCGCTTCAGCCGCCGGGCTCCGGCATTGCCGTGACCGTCGTGTCAACGCGGCGATCCGGTCCGCAAGGCGCGAACTACCGCGCCATGCGGGCCTTTCCTTTGCCCTTCTTGCGCAGCTTCCGTATTCGCTCACGCTCACGCTTCTGGCGCTCCTCGGCCCGAGCGTTCGCGATGTAGTGCGCGCCCCATCCCAGAACCGCCGAGGTGGCCAGGCAGGCGATGAGGGCACTTCCCGTGCCGGGGATGTACTGGCAACCGGCCCTGTATGACGGGCAGTTCTTGCCGGGCAGGGAGGCGAGGATGTACATCAGTACGGCGAATGCCGTTCCCCCGCAGATCGCCGTGCCGACCCCATGACCGGCCCGCCGCATCCGCGAGCCCCTGAAGGTCAGTTCAGAGAACCACCGGGCGCCGAGGAAGCCGAGGGTCACGATCACCCCGGCGGCAACACCGAACGCCCATGACCCGCCGGGCCAGTTGAGCACCGCTGGCGCTGTCGTCCGGGCGAACCACTTCCACAAGCCGAGCGCCATGACAACCATGGTGCCCAGGGCGATAGTGGCCCCGGCGAGCGCGAAACCTTCCCAAGCCCTGAACCCTCTGCTGTGCTCACTTGCCATCATTCACGCCAATACAACGTCTCGGCCACTGCATCGAGCAGTTCGACAGGCTGGTCCGGCAGTGGGTACACAAGATCGGAGAGCATGATCGTCCCTCCTGTAGAGCCCCTGCGGTAATCGCACTCCAGCTTCGGAAAGAGCGATTCGCATCCGCCTCAATGGACCAAGTGACCTCTGTGGACATCCCGGCGTAGCGCATTGGCCTGCTTCGTATGAGACGCGAGCCCGGTCAGCCGTGGGACGCATACGGGACGAAGCCGGCCCAGGTGGTGGGCGCGAAGGCCAGGCGGGGGCCGCTCTCTATGTTCTTGGAGTCGCGCACGTGGATGGTGCTGGGGGTGGTGGCGATCTCGACGCAGGAGTCGCCATCAGGTCCGCTGCTGTAGCTGCTCTTGAACCACTCCAGTTCGGAGGCGTCCCCGGCGGAAGTCTCGTGGATCATGTTTCTCCCAGCAGTTGCTCGATGAGGGCCAGTGACTCCCCCGGTGGGAGAGCCAGCGCCCGGATGGTGCCAAACCGCAGCTCAAGGATCCTCAGGTGCTTCGGTTCGGAAATCGGGCGGCCGTTGAACGCGCCGTCGGAGCGTCCGATTGCCGTGCCGTCCGCGAACTTCAACAGCTCAATCCTGCCACCCATACCGGGGTGGGCCACACTGTCCATCGGCATCACCTGGAGTGTGACGTTGCGCAGTTGCCCCGCCTCCAGCAGACGTTCGAACTGCTGTCGCCGCTCCATTGTCCCTCCGACTCGGCGTCGTAGCGTCGCCTCTTCCTGGACGAAGTTGAGTGCGGGGGCGGGGTCTCGGTCGAAGACCGACTGGCGGGCCATGCGAGCTACCACCCGACTTTCCATTTCCCCCTCCGAGTACGACGGTTGCCACACCTCGAACAAGGCCCGCGCGTGCGCAGGCGTCTGCAGCAGACCCACGATGTTGGTGCACTCGTAGACCCCGATCTCCACCGCCTTCGCCTCCAGCTTCGCGATGGCCCGCACCTTCTTCGGGTACCGGACCTTCTCCAGGTCCTCGTTCATCGCCGCGAGCAAGCCGCCCGCGTCCAGCACCTCGTCCGCCTTCACCAAATACTCGGGCCGGGGGATCCGCTTCCCGCCCTCGATCTTGTAGACCATGTCCTCGCCGTACCCGAGCGTCCTGCCGAAGTCGGCCGCCCGCATCCCCACCGTCTCCCTGCGCAGCTTCAGCTGACGCCCGACGGTCTCCACGACCGCCACACCCCACTCGTCGTCGGGATCCACCTCCCAACCCGGCTCGTCCGTCTCGCTCTTGAGCTGCCCCGCGTCGCTGTCCACGCTCATGCCCGCGCCCTCCGTCGTACCGCGCCGTTCTGCCCCCGCCCCTACCCGTAGGCCCCGTCCCGACAGCCCGGACACGACCGGACAAGCTCCGGACAGTCACCGTACGCAACGGCGGAGTCACCGCTCACGGTAGGCATGTACGGCCACTCTGAGTGACGTGAATCAAGAAACCGCCGCCCCCGAGGCCCAACTCGAACACGCCTTCCGCAACTTCAGCGTGCGTCTGTCTCCCACGCCCCGTGGTGCCCGCCTGGCCCGGCTGCTCACCGCCGAGCAACTCCGTTCCTGGGAAATCCCGGTGGACCCGGCCCGCCAGATCGTGGCCGAGTTGGCAGCGAACGCGGCCACCCACGGACGCGTCCCGGGCCGCGATTTCCGGCTCACCGTGTACGTCATCGGCGCCACCATGCGCATCGAGGTGACCGACACCTGCGGGGACCGTCCGCCCTGCCCCCAACCCCCGTCTGACGACGCGGAGTCCGGGCGGGGCCTGGCCCTGGTCGAGGCGCTCGCCGATCGCTGGGGGTGGGATCCAGTGCTGCGCCCGCGCAAAACGGTGTGGGCAGAGGTCGTACTCCCATCGGATGCGATGCCTCGAAACGCGAACACCTGACGTAGAACGCGCCCTGACGTTTCCCGGTTCGCGCAGGATCCGGCACACCGCGGCCTGCCTGGCCGAAACCCGTACGCACCGTTGAACGCGCCTGCGAAGCCCCTGAAGATGGTCATGAGCGCCTGCCCCACCGGTCCAAGGGGGAGCGGGCGGATGACGCGGTGCCGGCGTTTCGAGGTCGGTGGAACGGGGGCTGAGCGGTGCTGGCGGGTGGCGACAAGGTCATGAGCGGTGCCGGGTGAGGAACCGCTTTCAGGTCGCGCTTCAGATCGTGCTGGCACTCGTCGCCTGCTTACTGGGGATCGCCACCAACTACGCGACCAGCACCGACGATGTTCCCTGGGTGCTGGAGGCGATTCAGCGGTTCTCCGTTCCGGCCATCGGGCTGCTGATCGGGGCACTGGTGGTGGGGCAGGTCGTCGTTTACCGGCTGGAGAATCCCGCGCCGCCCCGGACCGAGTGGCCGCGTCAGCGGGTTCCGTACCCGGGCCTCGACGCATTCGACGAGGACGAGGCAGCCGTCTACTTCGGCCGGGAGGCACAGGCCGCCGAACTGGCACGAAGGCTGAACGCCACCGCGACCCGCCCCGGAGATCGGTTCCTGGTGCTGGTCGGGGCGTCCGGGAGTGGAAAGTCCTCGCTGGTCAGGGCCGGGGTGATGCCCCGGCTTCGGGAACGCCGCTGGACCGTCGTACCGGCCTTCGCCCCCGGCCCCAACCCGCTGGGTGCCCTCGCGGGCGCGCTGGCCGCCGTCGCCGACGGGCAGGAACCGGCGAGCGCCGTACTGCGCAGGCTGCGCCAGGGGCCGGACGCGCTGCGTGCCGAGCTGTCGCGGCTGCGTGGCGGCCGGTTCCGGCGGATACTCCTCGTGGTCGACCAGTTCGAGGAGATCGTCACCCTGGCGGGCGAGCGTGAACGCGCCCAGTTCCTCGAAGCGCTGCGCACCTGCGTGGAACAGGACTCGGCCGTCCGCGTACTGGTCACTCTCCGGGTGGACCTCCTCGGTCGGCTCCTGGGCACCGGACACGCGGAACTCCTCCAACATCCCGTCGCCATCGGCACATTGGGCAGATCACAGCTCGCCGACGTCGTGGAGCGACCCGGCGCCCTCGTCGGCCTCAGCTTCGAGCCCGGAGTCGTCGACTCCATCGTGAGTGAGACCGGTACGGACGACGCACTACCGCTGCTCGCCTACCTCCTCCAGGAGTTGTACTTCGCCGCCGGCCCTGGCGGGACTGTCACCGAGGAGCTGTACCGGCGGCTCGGCGGAGTGCCCGGCGCGCTGGCCCGCCAGGCGGACAACACCGTGACCGGGCTCGGTACGGGCGTGGGTATCGACTCAGTCCTCCGCGTCCTGCTCAGATTCGTCACCGTCGAGGGCCAGGACGTGGCCCGCCGCCACGTGCCGCTGTCCGAACTCGATGAACGGGACCGGTATGTCGTCGATGCCTTCGTCGAGGCGCGGCTGCTGCGCACCGATGTCACAGGCGGCGGCTCCGCTACCGTCAGGGAGCCCTGTGCCCAGGTGACGCACGAAGCCCTGTTCCGCCAGTGGGCCCCGCTGCGGCAGGAGGTCGAGGCGCGGGCCGAACGACTTCGCGAGCGCGCCGAACTGGAGCGATGGGCGGCCGACTGGGAGAGGGCCGGACGCAGCGACGACTATCTCCTCACCGGGGAGCGCCTCACGGTGGCCCGGCGCTGGCTCGAAGCACTGGAGGAATCCGGGCAGGCGTCCGCGCCCACCCGCGCTCTCGTCGAGTGCTCACAGCGCCGCGACCTGACCTTCCTGAGCCGGGTCTCCGAAAGTATCGGCCGTCAGGTCCTTCTCAGCGCGGAGAGCGAGCCGGAGCGCTCCCTGCTGCTCTCGCTCGCCGCGCTCGGCGAGTGCACGCCCACGCCCTCGGCCCGACGCGGGCTGATGACGGCGCTGGCGGCGAGTCACCTCCGCTCCCGGCTGGACGGACACACCGACACTGTCCGGCACATCGCCTGGTCCCCCGACGGGCACATGCTGGCCACGGCATCCAGGGACGGCACGGCCCGTGTTCACGACGCGCGGTCCGGACGCAGCCTGCTGGCTCTGCCCTGCGACGGGGTCATGGTCGAGTCCGTCGCCTGGTCGGCGGACTCGGCGAGGGTGGCAACCGCCGGCCGCGACCGCGTCGTACGCATCTGGGACGCCACTTCGGGGGAGCCGGTTCGGCTGCTCACCGGCGCCGGAGACATCAACCGACAGGTGGCCTGGTCGCCGGGCGGGCAGCATGTCGCGGCGAGCTCCAAGGACCGGATCGTACGGGTCTGGGAGGCCGATGCCGGGCGGCTCGTGCACGAGCTGAACGGGCACGACGAGGACGTATGGGGCGTGGCCTGGTCACCGGACGGCAACCGCCTCGCCTCCGCCTCACACGACCAGACCGCGATCGTGTGGGACCTGACGACCGGACGAGCGGCCGTCACACTCACCGGGCACTCCGACTTCGTCGAAGGCATCGCCTGGTCACCGGACGGGCGGCACATCGCCACCGGCTCCGGGGACCACACCGCCCGTATCTGGGACGCCGGGACCGGCGACCTGCGCCTGCTGTTGCGGGGACACACCGACTACGTGTGGAACCTGGCCTGGTCGCCGGACGGGCGGATGCTGGCCAGCGCATCCTCCGACCGCACCGTGCGCATCGTCGGCACCGAGGATGCCAAGGTCCTGGCCGTCCTGCGCGGCCACGCAGACACGGTGTGGGGCGTCGCTTGGTCACCCTGCGGGACCAGGCTCGCCACCAGTTCCACCGACGGCACCGGCATGGTGTGGGACCTGCGCCCGCGTGGCGCCGAGGCCGTGCTGGCCGACGGACACCGCGACCCGGTCAACCAGGCCGCGTGGTCCGGGGACGGTGCCCGCTTCGCCACGGCCTCGGACGACGGCACCGTACGGGTGTGGGACGCGGCCACCGGTGCTCCGGCGGGACCGGTGACGGAGTTGGAGGACCGGGTCTGGGCCGTCGCCTGGGCCCGGTACGGGGAACGGCTTGCGTTCAGCACCAACGACGGCCTGCTCCGGATCACCGACGGGCGCGGCGGCACGCTGTTCGAACGACACGGTGAGGTCGTCGAGGGGTGCGCCTGGTCTCCGAACGGCGGACGCGTCGCCACCGGTGGCCACGACGGCACCGTGCGTGTCCTGTCGGCGCCGGACGGGACCGAGCTGCTGGAACTGACAGAACACCAGGACTGGGTGGGGCGCGTGGCCTGGTCGCCGAGCGGACGCCTGCTCGCCAGCTGTTCCGACGACCGTACGTGCCGAGTGTGGGACATCGGGGAGGGGCGGCAGTTCACAGTGCTGCGCGGGCACGACAACTACGTGGAGGACGCGGCCTGGTCCCCGGACGAGACGAGGATCGCCACCGCTTCCGGCGACTGGACGGCCGCCGTGTGGGACGTCGTCACCGGGCGGCGCATCGAGGTGCTGAAGGGGCATGAGGGACGGCTTCGTGCCGTTGCCTGGTCACCCGACGGCCGACACATTGCCACGGGCGCCGACGACCGCACCGTACGGGTCTGGTCCGCTGCCACCTTCGAGGAGATCGCCGTCGTCGGTGTGCACCAGGACAAGGTGACCTCCGTGGCCTGGTCCCCGGACGGCACGAGGTTGCTCACGGGATCGGCCGACGGGACGGCGCGCGTGTGGCGGGCGGAGCCGGACTACGACCGGCTGGAGGCGGTCGCCCGCGGAAGGGTCTTCCGTACCCTCACCCGCGAGGAACGGCGGCATCATCTGCTGCCGCTCGACCCCGCGTGACCCGGTGATCAGTAGGCCGGTTCGACCGTGCGCTCTTCGGTGCGGACAAGGTAGTCGTCCGGGTCCAGGCTCATGGCTTCGCGCTTGGGTGACGACCAGTACAGCGCGTTGCGCTCCGCGAAGGTCTCCGGGCCCTCGTACGAGATCAGCCAGAAGAACTGGCTGTGCTCCCGGTCCACCCAGGCCCCTCCGATCGTGAATCCCAACTCCAGTCGCAGCGGCACGATTTCCTCCCGCCACCGCTCCACCCACTCGTCGAGCCGACCGTCCCGGACGGTGTACGTACGCAGCTGTGTGGTCTTGGGCATGCCAGACATCTTCTCCTACCGGAACGTGAACCCGCCCCGGATCCTGGCCGCGTGGGTTCCGGTGTGACCGGCGCTCTTTCCAAAGGAACATCTGGAGAGAAAGAACCCCAACCAAACCCCACCCCTCCCGCCCGCCGGGACAGCCACCGCTGTCCTCGCTGCCGTCGCCGCGCAAACTCACTCGCCCGAGTGAACATCGGCAACTCGGCTGGATCCGCCACCGGTTGCCTGCCCTACGCTCAGCGCAGCACCACCAGCAACTTCACAGACAGCCGCAGACATGAGACGGCCCTCGCCGGGATTGCACTCCCAATGCGAGGGCCTGACCACCAAGGAAGTTAGGCCCTTCCCGATGGACACGAAAAACCTTAGCGTGCCCCCGCACGCCCAGTCCCGTACCCCGGGCAAGAACCACCCCCACAGGCGCCCGAATTCCGGCGTCTCCGGGGTGATCCACGACAACGCCCGCCACACCACCCGCTTCACGGTGATCGGCAACCATCTCGCCCAGCACCCCGACCTGTCGCTGCTCGCGATCGGGCTGGGCACTCACATCCAGTCGCTGCCCGCCGGTGCCCCCGTCGACATCAAGAGCCTCGCCAAGAGGTTCCCCGAGGGTCCGGACCGTATCGCCGCCGCCCTGCGCGAACTGGAAGCCCACGGCTACCTGAGCCGAACCCGCGAACGCGTCCCCGGCGGCCACA